>NZ_AFAL01000371.1 GCF_000193225.1 Verminephrobacter aporrectodeae subsp. tuberculatae At4
GCACCAGCTGCGCCTGAACTTCGCGCGTGCCGTCGGCCGTGACGTGAAAGTCGATCGTGTCTCCGGGTCGTACCGAGATCTGGTCGGCATAGCCGAATAGTTTGACGTTTGCCATAGGGGGCTCCGGGATTCCTCAGGACTCCATCAGGTCTTGCACACGGCGCAGAAATACACCGTGATAAGCCTCTTCCTGCGTAGCGTGGATCTTGTCTTCGACGATGCGCGGCGCGACACCACGGTGCCCGGACAATGCGACGATGCGATACGCTTTGAACGGCTCGACGGCGACAATCGCGTACTTGTCGTTCAGCGGTGCGCGACGGAAGTACAGCAATAGCCGTTCGAGCGGCTCGCTGTGCTGGCCAAGCGGACAGCGGCGATGCTCTTCGATCAGCTCGGCCGAGACCACCTTCTTGAGGTAGTCGCGCTGCATCTTGTCGTAGCGGCGCCAGTAGAGCATGTCCTTGTCGAGGGTTTCAGTGGCTTCTTCGGGTAGCATTTCGCCTCCTTTTTCGGAACGGATCGAGCGCTTCTCGCTCTTCTTCTTGTCCCGCCAGGCACGGAACTGCTGCTTGATGCCGAACAGGCCCTGACGCAGGAACAACACCACGCCGAGCATGATCAGGCCGATCAGAATCAGCCGGATCGGGCCGAGCGGCATCAAGGCCTTGTCGAGGAACACGACGATCAGCGCACCGACGACGGCACCTTCTGCGCGCCCGATGCCGCCAATCACAAGCATGCCCAGACCGAGCAGCACGGTGTCGAAACTGAAGATCGAGAACGCCACGCCGCGGTAGTGCGCCGTATAAAAGCCACCGATAAAGCCGAGCGCGATCGACGAGATCACGAACACGGTGATGCGTGCGCGCCGGAAGTTCACGCCGGTGGCTTCGGCAAACGCCTCGCGCTTTTCCGGTGCCATCCGCAGGATGCGGCCGAGCCGCGTGCCGTTGACCGCACGGAACAACGCCAACGCCAGCAACATCAGCACCAGCGCCGCATAGAACGCGAGCAGCGACTGGTTGTCGGCAGTCCACGACTCCGGGATATAGGTGTCCGCGCCGTAGAGGCCGCCGCTGGCCGAACCAAACGCCTTCGACTGCAGCGTGTAGACGCGACACAGTTCATTCAGGCCGATCGTCAGCAGAGCATAGTAGAAGCCGTCCAGCCGAGTCGCGGGGATCGCGCTGATCATGCCGAAGACGAGTCCGATCCCTCCGCCCAGGAAGGGCAGCAGATACCACGGAATATGCAGATAGATCGACAGCCACGCCGTGCCGAATGCGGCCGATCCGACCACTGCATAACTCGCCAGCGAGTAAATGCCGGCCGTGCCGATGATCAGCATCCAGCACAGGTTGATGGCGGCGTAGATCGCAAAGATCGCACCCGCCGCGAGCAACGTGCCGCGAAACTCCGAGGGCAGGTACAACGGCATCAGGAATAGCGCGGCCAGTCCCATCACCCACCAGATCGGCCGCTTGTCGACGATGGTCTTCTCGCGGTGCAAGGTTTTCGGGTTGTACTCGCCGCGGATGTGCAGAACCCGGCGGCGCGTCGGCCAGTAGCGGATCTTGTTCCACAGCGAGTCGCCGTGCCCGCCCCACTTGTAGTAATAGCGCAGGCGGCCCACCGGCAGCATCGGTGCCTTCGATTCACGGGTTGCGTCCCAGGGTTCCTGCGGTGGGCGATAAGGCTGCGCCGGGGTCTCCGCCTCGGCCCGATCGACTCCCCAGCCGAACAATGGATTGCGCCAAGTGTTGCTCATGTTCAGGCCTCCCGCGCCCGGTCTACGATGCCGGCGATGCCGCGCGGGCGGATCAGCAGGATCACGATGATCAGTAGAAACTGTGTGATCAACACATACTGGCCACCCAGCACAACGCCGGTGACGGCTTCATTGAGCCCGAGGATCGCGGCAGCAATGATCGCGCCTTGCACGCTGCCGAGACCACCGCAGAGCGCGATGCTGACGCCCTTGATCATCGGGGTCAGGCCGCCGAACGGCGAGATGTAGTACGTCTGCGAGAGCAGCACAGCGGCCAGCCCCGCCATCGCGCCGGTGATCGCCATCACGTAAAAACCGGTGCGGCGCACACCAATGCCGACGATGGCGGCTGCGTGCGGGTTCATCATCATCGCGCGGATCTCGAGGCCGCGCCGGCTCGACCGCATCCACAACACGACCACGGCTACGAAACCGATCGAGACCAACACGTTGCCGATCTTGTCGGCTGTCAGTGCGGTATCGCCAAGCATCACACTGCCACTGCCAAAGATCTCCGGCAGGTTCTTCGACAAGGGTCCGAACACCCAAAGCAGTGTCTGCATGCCGATCAGGCTGATGGCCAACGTGGCAATCATGCCGCGCACCGGAAAATTGGGTTTGTCGTGGATCGGAATGAAGGCCAGCGCGCAGACGAATACGCCGGCCAGTGCGCCGGTGAGCACGCCGGCAGCCAGCACCACAGCGCCGTTGTCGGTGACGTATTGCGCCATCATCCATGCACCATAGCCTGCCACCGCGTAGATGAAACCGTAGGCCAGATTGATCAGACCGACGCTCGACCATGTGATCGAGATCCCGATCGCGAGCGTGCCATAGATGCACGCCAGCACGACAGTGTTGATGAGGACGAATCCCAGATCCGCGAGTTCCATGCTCATTTCTCCCGCGTAGTCTGAAAGCCGAGGTGTGCTGAGGCTTCACCTTTGAGTTTGCCGACGTGCATGCCGATGATCCGGTCAACCCGGCCTTCGAGCAGCGCCACGTTTTGCTCGGCGATCACCATTGCCGAAGTGCCCAGGTCGACTGACATCAGTGCATCCATCACGCCCTTGCCGATCTTCGGTGCGAGGCCGAGAGACGGCTCGTCGACCAGGAACAGCGAAGCCTCGGCCATCAGTCCTCGGCCGATCGAGACCATTCGCCGCTCACCACCGGAGAGCCGACCGACCGCGGTGCGCATCAGCTTCACGAGAGGTGGGAAGATCGCCAGCACGCGCTCCTTGCGCTGCGCCCGTTCGCGCCACGCGCGTGGCGTGAACGCTCCGGAATCGAGGTGCTCCTCGACCGTCAGCCCGTGGAAGATTTCGTCGCCTTGCGGAATCAGCGCGAGCCCTCGGTGAACGATCAGGTGCGTGTAGCGACCCGGACCCTGGCTGCGCGTGCGGCCGACTTCATGGCCGTTCAGGCGGATCGAACCACGCTGCCAGCCGGTCAGCCCGGCAATGGCATAGAACAGCGTGGACTTGCCGTGGCCGTTGAGACCCACGAGACCCACTCTTTCCCCGGCGTTGACGCTGAAATCCAGGTCATGAAGCACGCGCATCGGACCATAGCCGGCGGACAGACCCTTGACGTTGAGTACTTCTGCGCGTAGTGGCGCGCTTGCGGTCGCTTCGCTCATCTCAGTGCTCCTTCGACCACGTTCTCGAAGTAAGCGGCGTGAACCTTCGGATCCGAGAGCACATGGGCGAGCGAACCTTCGGAGATGGTCTCGCCGGCGTCCATTACCATCACCCGGTCTGCGATGGTCTCGAGCAGCTCGATGCGGTGTTCGACGATGATGACCGAGATGTTCATGTCCTTGGACAGAAGCCGGATGTGCTGGTCGATCTCGTCGACCTCGGAGTTGATCAAGCCGGCCGCCGGCTCGTCCATCAGCAGGATCTTTGGGCGCCGCATCAGCAGGCAGGCAAGCAGCAGCTTGCGTCGATCAAGCGCGTCGAGCTTCACCGTCGGCACGTCGGGCGCGACCTTGAAGCTGACCACCTCGGCGCCGTACTCGGCGTCGAAGCGCGTGAGGTAGGGCTTGTAGGCTTGGCGCGCGGCCTTGAATGTCTCGCCGACCGTCAGTTCGTCGGGCACGACCGGGGTTTGAAAAGTACGGCCGATGCCCAGGCGTGCGCGTTGATGCAGCGGCAGCGTCGTCACATCCCGGCCCTCGAACTCGACCTGCCCGCGCTTGGGCCGAATTCGCCCTGAAAGCACCTCGAACAGGCTGGTCTTGCCAGCGCCGTTCGGGCCGATGATGCCCAGCACCTCACCGCGACTGACCTGCAGGCTGATGTTGTGCAGGATCTGTCGGCCGCCCAAGTCGAGCGCAATGTCACGGCAGCCAAACAGGGCCACGGACGAAGTGTTGGTAGGAATCACGATCTCAACTCCACCAGGGTGCCTTCTGCAGCGCGGACTCCTTGATCTCATACGGGAACACGATCTTGTGTTCCTTGTTCTGCACCTGCACGTAGAGCTGGCTCATGCCCGCTTCCAGTGTCTTGGCTGAAATGTCGTAGCCGTTGTCGGGGAAGTGCGCCGCCTCTTGGTAAGGGTTGCGCATGTCCATCTGTCCGCAGACGCCGCGGTAAGGGTTGGCGCGTATCCACTCGCAGACTGCCTTGAAGTCTTCGGGATTCTTGGTCGCTTCCCACGCAGCCTTCAGGTAGTAGACGATGTCGTAGCCATTGCCGGTATAGACGAGACCCATGATTCCGGGGAAACGCTTCTTATACTTGGCGCGGAAGTCGTTGCCCTTCTTGTCGCCATAAACGCCGAGCACGGTGCTCCAGCAGAAGCCGTTGGCCGCTTCACCGGCGAGTGTCAGGAACTCGGGTTGCGAGGGACCGTACTGCAGATAGACCAGCGAGTCCTTGACGGGGTTGGCGCGAAACTGCTTGCAGAACGCGGCGTACTCGGCGGCCACCCAGTGGTCGATCATGATGGCGCCGGCGTCTACTTCCTTCAGTTTGCGGATCACCGGGGCCCAGTCCTGCACCGGGAACTGGATGTCCGTCACAGCGGCGAGCTTGAAGCTGCTCTTCTTCAACGCCTCTTGACAGGCCTTCGAGATCGTCTGGCAATAGCCGACCTGCTCCTGAACGATGTGCACCTTGCGATTCTTCGGCTTCCAGGCGCCGGACTTTTCCATCGCCTCCAACCACAGCGGATAGGTGTAGCCGTAGTGCACTTCCGAGGGGTCGGTCTGGAAGACGTGGCTGTACTTCGTCGGGTTGGCTTTGAACACTTCGGTCGCTGCGCGCTGCGTGTTGCCCTGCAGGTACGGGGCCTTGTACTTGGCGGACTCGTCGATCGCCGGGATCGGCGCGAACATAAAGGCGTTGGAGATGGCGTGCACCTTCGCGTCGATGCACGCGGCGATCGCCTGCTTGCAACTCTCGGGCGAGAGCTTGTCGACGTCGGTTTTGAAGAGCTTCAGCGGTCGACCGAGGATGCCGCCGGCCGCGTTGATTTCTTCCATCGCGAGCGTGGTGCCCTGCCAATGATCGTTGTCGTCGGCCACGCCCGCCGCAGCGGTCTGGCACGTCGGCACGCCCAGCAGAATGGGCTTGCCGGATTGCGCGAACGCCGATCCGATGAGACCCGGTGAAAATTCAGCCGCCGCAAGACCCGCCGCTGCTGCGCCCAGAATGCGACGGCGATTACGATCCAGTTCACTGGCCATGGCCATTCTCCTTCAGTTCAAGCAGTTGAGACACCCACCCACTCCTTCGGCCCGATGGACTTTCGTCCTACGGTGTCGACTCTTAACTCGAGAGGTTTCCGTGGTTCGACGGCGAGCCGTTGCCCGGGAATCCATTCGGTGCCGGCCAGCGGCACCCGCGCCATCGCGGCGGCTTCCATGGTCAGCGCCACCAGATCCTCGGGATCGAGGTTCAAGAGGTGCGACTTTCCGCAAGCGCGCGCAATCACTTGCGCTTCCATCGTGATGACCGACAAGTAGTTCGCCAACCGCCGGCCAGCCAGCACCGGATCGATTCGCTCGGCGAGCCTCGGGTCCTGAGTGGTGATGCCTGCCGGGTCGCGCCCTTCGTGCCAGTCGTCATAAGCACCGGCCGTGGTGCCGAGCGCGTTGTAGTCGGCTTCGTGCATCGGGTCGATGTCGCCGAGCGCGACCAGTGCCGCGGTTCCGATCGCGACAGCATCGGCGCCGAGCGCCAAAGCTTTGGCCACGTCGGCACCGTTGCGGATGCCTCCGGAAACGATCAACTGCACCTTGCGATGCATGTTCAGATCCTGCAGCGCCTGCACCGCGGGCCGGATCGCCGCAAGGATCGGGATGCCGACATGCTCGATGAAGACCTCCTGTGTCGCCGCCGTGCCGCCCTGCATGCCGTCGAGAACGACAACATCCGCGCCTGCCTTCACCGCAAGGGCCACGTCGTAGTACGGTCGCGTCGCCCCGACCTTCACGTAAATCGGCTTCTCCCAGTCGGTGATCTCGCGTAACTCGTGCAGCTTGATCTCGAGATCGTCGGGGCCGGTCCAGTCGGGGTGACGGCAGGCCGAACGCTGATCAATGCCCTCGGGCAGGCAACGCATCTTCGCGACGCGGGCACTGATTTTCTGGCCGAGCAGCATGCCGCCGCCGCCGGGCTTTGCGCCTTGGCCGATGACCACCTCAATGGCGTCCGCCTTGCGCAGGTCGTCGGGATTCATGCCGTAGCGCGATGGCAAGTATTGGTAGACGAGGATGGACGAGTGGCTGCGTTCCTCGGCCGTCATGCCGCCGTCGCCCGTGGTCGTGCTGGTGCCGACCGTACTGGCGCCCCGGCCGAGTGCTTCCTTCGCGCGGCCCGACAGGGCGCCGAAGCTCATGCCGGCAATCGTCGCGGGCGTCTTGAGGTGGATCGGCTTCTTCGCGAAGCGGGTGCCGAGCACAACATCGGTACCGCAGCGCTCGCGATAGCCCTCGAGCGGATAGCGGCTGATTGACGCGTCGAGGAACAGCAGGTCGTCGAAGTGCGGCAACTTGCGGTTGCCGTTCGCCGAGGCTGCCGCCTCGATTTCGAGATCCCGACCAAGCGCGTTCGCGAGGGCTGCCCAGTTGAACGCCGAGCCTTCTTCGGTGAAGCCGGCGTAGACACTGATCTTGCGTTCCGACGCATCGACCGGCGTGCCGAATACCGCGAGCCCGGCTGATTCGGGGCCGCGATCGGTCATCCCGATCAGCATCGGCACCATCAGTGCCCCCAGCTGTGCCTGCAGCGCAGGCTTCTTCACCAGCAATCCAACGATTCCACACATCGCGGGCTCCAAGTCGTGATCAAAAGAATTCGAGGTAGCTCTTGATTTCCCAGTCCGAGACATGCCGCATGTACTCGATCCATTCCATGTGCTTCAGACGCAGGAACTCGTCGGCAGCGGGGCCGAGCGCTTTCATCATCAGCGGTTCGTTCTCGAGCGCAAGCAACGCCTCGTGCAGGTTCTGCGGCAGCAGGCCGATCCCGGCGTCGCGCAACTGCGCCGCGCTGTAGTCGTACAAGTTGTCGTTGTTGGGTGCGCCGGGATCGAGGTCGTGCTCGACGCCGTCGAGGCCGGCCGCGATCACCGCGGCGGTCGCGAGGTACGGGTTGCAGCCCGCGTCGGGCAGCCGCAGTTCGATGCGGCCGCCCGGTCCTCGCAGCATCGAGGATCGATTGTTGAGGCCGTAGCTGATGTAGGCGGGGGCCCAGCTCGCGCCCGTCAGGGAACGACCGACGACCAGCCGCTTATAGGAGTTGACCGATGGGCAGCACAGTGCCGTCAGCGCCGGAGCGTGCTTCAGCAGACCCGCGGTGAACTGATAGCCAAGCTTGGAGAGCTGCAGCCCGCGTGGATCGCTCTTGTCTTCGAACAGGTTTCGTTTGCCCTCGCCGAGGCTCATGTGCATGTGCATGTGCATGCCGTTGCCGGGGCGGTTTGCGAAGGGCTTGGGCATAAACGAGCAGATCAGCCCCAGATCAGAGGCCAGCTCCGAGGCGGCCATCTTGAACAAGACATAGTGATCGCAGGAAGTCAGGCAGTCGGTGAAGGTGTAGTTGATTTCAAACTGGCCGTTAGCGTCTTCGTGGTCGATCTGGAAAACATCCACGCCGGCCGCGCGCAGTGCCTCGGTAAGTCGCTCCAGGAAAACGCGCGTCCGCGACAGCCCCTTGTAGTCATAGCAGGGCTTGTTCAAGGTGTCGGAGGGATCGCAGGGTTCGATCTGACCGCTGATCGATTTCTTCAGGACCGAAAACTCGGGCTCCAGTCCGGTGAAGAAGGTCCAGCCACGCGCCGCGACCCGCTCAAGCTGCTTCTTGAGCAAGACGCGCGTGTCGTACACATGCGGCTTGCCATTCAAGTGGCCATCGCAAACTATGCGGGCGTAGCCCGGTTGCCATGGCACGGGAGTCAAGGTGGAGGGATCACCGACCGCCATGTAGTCGGGGCCATTTGGTGTGATGCCCATGCCCCAGATCGCGAACCCCGCAAAGCCCGCACCATCCTTGAGGATGTGTCCGTAGTGCTCCACCGGCACCGACTTGGTCTTGGCACAACCGTGGATGTCCACGAACTGCGCCAGCACGTACTTGACCGAGTTGTCGCTGAAGAACTGCCGGACTTCACCAGGATTCATTTCGGGCCTTTCCTTGGTCGATCGGGCGCGTGATCACTGACTGCGTTGTGAGAAGTACATCGAAACCAAGCACGGTCAGATGACTCGACAATTCAGTGTAGGCGAGAGGTTTCATGGGTGTCAACAAACATTCTCCAGGGGAAACACTAGCGAGCGCATCGACGCCACCTGACGGGTGGCAATCGGTGCTGGTGAAATGCTTACACTCGACCATCAGTCGCTAAGCCAAGATTTCTGCAACAACGCCGCATGGAGGCGACAACTATTCTGACCATCGAAACCCGCATCGAAGAGCTCATCCAACTGCAGGATGGTTGGCTGGACGGCAAGGGCCGCGCCCCCGACCGGGCCGCGCTGCTCCGCCTGGCGCAGGCCTTCGGCGCGCATTACGCACCCGACCTGCCATTGCCCTGTCTCTACCCCACCGCCGAAGGCAGCGTGCAGGCCGAATGGTCGCAGAACGGTTGGGAAGTCTCGCTGGAAATCACGCTACCCGCCATGACCGCCGAGTACCAGGCGCTGCACCCGAGAACCGGCGAGATCCGCGAACTCGGCCTGTCCCTGGCTGGCGATGGGACCGCCGGCTGGCTCGCCCTGAACGCCGCGCTCAAGGCACTGCAGGGGACCCCGGCATGGCGCAAGGCACCCTGCTGCTGCGCCAAAGTGTGCCGTCCCAGCTTCCCGCCCGATGATATGTCCCCCATAAAACCCGGAAGAACCGAACCAGGCTTCATAAAAGAATCTGACCCCGATTGATTCATTTGCCAAAGCACGCCGCGATGCACTACGCTCGCACTCCCTGCGAAAAATACGAGGAGCGCGCCATGGCCACGGTAGCCGAGATCGAGCATCTGCACCAACACGGTCTGTATTCACCGGCCCACGAACACGACGCCTGCGGGCTCGGGTTCGTGGCGCACATCAAGGGCGTGAAGCGCCACGACATCGTGACCCAGGCGCTGAAGATCCTGGAAAACATCGACCACCGCGGCGCCGTGGGCGCCGACCCGCTGATGGGCGACGGCGCGGGCATCCTGATCCAGCTCCCGGACGCGCTGTACCGCGAGGAAATGGCCCGGCAGGGCGTGCGCCTGCCCGCTGCGGGCGAATACGGCGTGGGAATGATCTTTCTGCCCAAGGAGCACGCGTCGCGCCTGGCCTGCGAGCAGGCGATGGAGCGCGCCATCCGGGCCGAAGGCCAGGTGCTGCTCGGCTGGCGCGACGTGCCGGTGAACCGCGACATGCCCATGTCGCCCGCGGTGCGCAAGAAGGAGCCCATCCTGCGCCAGGTGTTCATTGGCCGCGGCAGCGACGTGATCGTGCAGGACGCGCTCGAGCGCAAGCTGTACGTGATCCGCAAGACCGCGAGCGCCGCCATCCAGGCGCTGCGCCTCGAGCACGGCAAGGAGTACTACGTTCCGAGCATGAGCAGCCGCACCGTGGTCTACAAGGGCCTGCTGCTCGCCGACCAGGTCGCGACCTACTATCTGGATCTGCAGGACGCGCGCTGCGTCTCGGCGCTCGGCTTGGTGCACCAGCGCTTTTCCACGAACACGTTTCCCGAATGGCCTCTGGCGCACCCGTACCGCTACGTGGCGCACAACGGTGAAATCAACACCGTCAAGGGCAACTACAACTGGATGAAGGCGCGCGAGGGCGTGATGGCCTCGCCCGTTCTCGCGGCCGATCTGCACAAGCTCTACCCGATCAGCTTTGCGGACCAGTCGGACACGGCCACGTTCGACAACTGCCTGGAGTTGCTGACCATGGCCGGCTACCCCATCAGCCAGGCCGTGATGATGATGATCCCCGAGCCCTGGGAGCAGCACGGCACGATGGACGAGCGCCGCCGCGCGTTCTACGAGTACCACGCGGCCATGCTCGAGCCCTGGGACGGCCCCGCGTCCATCGTGTTCACCGACGGCCGCCAGATCGGCGCCACGCTGGACCGCAACGGCCTGCGCCCGTCGCGCTACTGCATCACCGACGACGACTTGGTGATCATGGGCTCGGAATCGGGCGTGCTCCCCGTTCCCGAGAACAAGATCGTGCGCAAGTGGCGCCTGCAACCCGGCCGGATGTTCCTCATCGACCTGGAGCAGGGCCGCATGATCGACGACGACGAGCTCAAGGCGAACATCGTCAACACCAAGCCCTACAAGCAGTGGATCGAGAACCTGCGCATCAAGCTCGACAGCATAGAAACCGCTCCCGGCACCGCGGCGCCGCAGTCTGCCACGCTGGCGCTGCTCGAGCGCCAGCAGGCCTTTGGCTATACGCAGGAGGACATCCAGTTCCTGATGGCGCCCATGGCCAGGAACGGCGAGGAAGGCATCGGCTCGATGGGCAACGACAGC
This sequence comes from Verminephrobacter aporrectodeae subsp. tuberculatae At4, assembly GCF_000193225.1. GTDB lineage: Bacteria > Pseudomonadota > Gammaproteobacteria > Burkholderiales > Burkholderiaceae_C > Acidovorax > Acidovorax aporrectodeae. The sequence goes on from NZ_AFAL01000371.1 coordinate 10,763, forward strand.
CCGCTGGCCGTCCTCTCGGGCAAGAACAAGCCGCTGTACAACTACTTCAAGCAGCTCTTCGCGCAGGTGACGAACCCGCCGATCGACCCGATCCGCGAGGCCATCGTGATGTCGCTCAACAGCTTCATCGGCCCCAAGCCCAACCTGCTGGACATCAACCAGGTGAACCCGCCGATGCGCCTGGAGGTGAGCCAGCCCGTTCTCGACTTTGCCGACATGGCCAAGCTGCACGACATCGGACGCCACACGAACGGCAAGTTCAAGAGCGCCGTCATCGACATCACCTACCCGCTGGCCTGGGGCCACGCGGGCGTGGAGGCGAAGCTGGCCTCGCTGTGCGCGCAGGCGGTGGACGCGATCCGGGGCGGCGCGAACATCCTGATCGTCAGCGACCGCGCGCTCAGCGCCACGCAGGTGGCGATCCCCGCGCTGCTCGCGCTGTCCGCGATACACCAGCATCTGGTGGGCGAGGGCCTGCGCACCACCGCGGGCCTGGTGGTCGAGACCGCAACCGCGCGCGAGGTGCACCACTTTGCCGTGCTCGCCGGCTACGGCGCCGAGGCCGTGCACCCCTACCTTGCGCTGGAAACGCTGGCCGCCATGCACCCGGATCCGGGGGGCGCGCTGTCCGCCGAAAAGGCGATCGGCAACTACGTCAAGGCGATCGGCAAGGGGCTGTCGAAGATCATGTCCAAGATGGGCGTGAGCACCTACATGAGCTACTGCGGCGCCCAGCTGTTCGAGGCCATCGGCCTGAACACCGGGACCGTGCGCAAGTACTTCAACGGAACCGCCAGCCGGGTCGAAGGCATGGGCGTTTTCGAGATCGCCGAAGAAGCCATCCGCATGCACCAGGCGGCCTTTGGCGCCGACCCGCTGCTCGCCAGCATGCTCGACGCGGGCGGTGAATACGCCTGGCGCATGCGCGGTGAGGAGCATATGTGGACGCCCGACGCGATCGCCAAGCTGCAGCACAGCACGCGCGCCAACCACTGGAACACGTACAAGGAATACGCGCAGATCATCAACGACCAGAGCCGGCGCCACATGACGCTGCGCGGCCTGTTCGAATTCAGGACCGACCCCGCCCGGGCGATCCCGATCGACGAGGTCGAACCCGCGCAGGAAATCGTCAAGCGCTTTGCCACCGGCGCCATGTCGCTGGGCTCCATCTCCACCGAGGCGCACGCCACGCTGGCCGTGGCCATGAACCGCATCGGCGGCAAGAGCAACACCGGCGAAGGCGGCGAGGACGCTGCGCGCTACCGCAACGAACTGCGGGGCATACCGATCCGCAAGGGCGACACGCTCAAGAGCGTGATCGGCGCCGAGAACGTCGAGGTCGACCTGCCGCTGCACGACGGCGACTCGCTGCGCAGCCGCATCAAGCAGGTGGCCTCGGGCCGCTTCGGCGTCACGGCCGAGTACCTCACGTCGGCCGACCAGATCCAGATCAAGATGGCGCAGGGCGCCAAGCCTGGCGAAGGCGGCCAGCTGCCCGGTGGCAAGGTGTCCGACTACATCGGCCGGCTGCGCCACAGCGTTCCCGGCGTGGGCCTGATCTCGCCCCCGCCGCACCACGACATCTACTCGATCGAAGACCTGGCGCAGCTGATCCACGACCTGAAGAACGTCGCGCCGCACGCGAGCATCAGCGTCAAGCTGGTGTCCGAAGTGGGCGTGGGGACGATCGCCGCGGGCGTCGCCAAGTGCAAGAGCGACCACGTCGTGATCGCCGGGCACGACGGCGGCACCGGCGCCTCCCCCTGGTCCTCGATCAAGCACGCGGGCAGCCCGTGGGAAATCGGTTTGGCCGAAACCCAGCAGACCCTGGTGCTCAACCGGCTGCGCGGGCGCATCCGCGTGCAGGCCGACGGGCAGATGAAGACCGGCCGCGACGTCGTCATCGGCGCGCTGCTCGGCGCCGACGAATTCGGCTTCGCCACCGCGCCGCTCGTCGTCGAGGGCTGCATCATGATGCGCAAATGCCATCTGAACACCTGCCCCGTGGGCGTGGCCACGCAGGACCCGGCGCTGCGCAGAAAGTTCTCGGGCAAGCCCGAGCACGTGGTGAACTTCTTCTTCTTCGTCGCCGAAGAAGTGCGCCAGATCATGGCCCAGCTGGGCCTGCGCCGGTTCGACGAACTCATCGGCCGCAGCGACCTGCTCGACGTGCGCCAGGGCCTGGAACACTGGAAGGCGCGCGGCCTGGACTTCGGCCGCCTGTTCGCCCAAGCCGACGTGCCCGCCGACGTGCCGCGCCTGCACGTGCAGCAGCAGGAGCACAACATCGCGAACACGCTGGACCGCAGGCTCATCGAGCGCAGCCGGCCGGCCATCGAAAAGGGCGAGCGCGTGCAGTTCATCGAGCTGGTGCGCAACGTGAACCGCTCCGTGGGCGCCATGCTCTCGGGCGCGCTGACCCGCGTGCACCCCGAGGGCCTGCCCGACGACAGCATCCGCATACAGCTCGAGGGCACGGGCGGCCAGTCGTTCGGCGCCTTCCTCGCGCGCGGAATCACGCTGTACCTGATCGGCGACGCGAACGACTACACCGGCAAGAGCCTGTCCGGCGGCCGCATCATCGTGCGCCCGAGCATCGACTTTCGCGGCGACGCGCTGCACAACACCATCGTCGGCAACACCGTGATGTACGGCGCCACCGCGGGCGAGGCCTTCTTCAGCGGCGTCGCCGGCGAGCGCTTTGCCGTGCGCCTGTCGGGCGCCACGGCCGTGGTCGAAGGCACGGGCGACCACGGCTGCGAATACATGACGGGCGGAACGGTGCTGGTGCTCGGCAAGACCGGCCGCAACTTCGCCGCCGGAATGAGCGGCGGCGTGGCCTACGTGTACGACGAGGACGGCCGCTTCGACACCCGTTGCAACCTGGCGATGGTCGCGCTCGAACGCATCCTGCCCGCGACCGAACAAGAGGCCACGGTGCCCCGCGCGATCTGGCACCAGGGCCAGACCGACGAGGCGCAGCTCAAGAGACTGCTCGCGGAGCACAACCGCTGGACCGGCAGCAAGCGCGCGCGCGAACTGCTGGACAACTGGCCCGCGTCGCGCAGCAAATTCGTCAAGGTCTTCCCGACCGAATACAAGCGCGCGCTGGCCGAAATGCACGCCCGCAAATTGCCCGAAGAACCCGCCACCCCTGCGCTGGCGCAGCTGGCTTGCGCCAAGTAAAAAACCCGTGTGCACTCTGCACAGGCATTCATGGATAAGGACCACGCAATGGGAAAGACCACAGGCTTCATGGAGTACGCGCGCGTCGAAGAAGGCTACACGCCTGTCGCCGAGCGGCTCGGGCATTACAAGGAATTCGTCATCGGCCTGGACGAGGACCAGAGCCGGCAGCAGGGCGCGCGCTGCATGGACTGCGGAACGCCGTTTTGCAGCCACGGCTGCCCGGTGAACAACGTCATTCCGGACTTCAACGATCTGGTCTACCACGCCGACTGGAAGAACGCGTCCGAGGTGCTGCACAGCACGAACAACTTCCCCGAGTTCACGGGCCGCATCTGCCCCGCGCCCTGCGAGGCGGCCTGCGTGCTGAACGTGAACGCCGACCCGGTGGGGATCAAATCCATCGAACACGCGATCATCGACCGCGCCTGGCAGGAGGGCTGGGTGCAGCCCCGCGTGGCCCGGCACAGGAGCGGCAAAAAGGTCGCCGTCGTGGGGTCCGGACCGGCCGGAATGGCCGCGGCGCAGCAGCTCGCGCGCGCGGGCCACGACGTCACGCTGTTCGAGAAGAACGACCGCGCGGGCGGCCTGCTGCGCTACGGAATCCCGGATTTCAAGCTGGAGAAGGCGCATATCGACCGGCGCATCGGACAAATGCAGGCCGAGGGCGTGACCCTGCGCACGGGGGTCTTCGTCGGCGCGGCCACGCAGGGACTGGGCAAGGGATCGAAAGTCAACAACGGGGCCCGGGAAAACCTGGAGCCCGGGCAACTGCTCGCCGATTTCGACGCCGTGCTGCTCGCCGGCGGCGCCGAGCAGTCGCGGGATCTGCCCATTCCCGGCCGCGAGCTCGACGGCGTCCACTTCGCCATGGAGTTCCTGCCGCAGCAAAACAAGGTGAACGCGGGCGACAAGCTCAAGGGGCAGCTGCGCGCCGACGGCAAGCACGTCGTCGTGATCGGCGGCGGCGACACCGGCAGCGACTGCGTGGGAACCAGCCGCCGCCATGGCGCCGCAAGCGTCACGCAATTCGAGCTGCTGCCCGCCCCCCCCCGGGAAGAAAACCGCGCGCTGACCTGGCCCTACTGGCCGCTCAAGCTGCGCACCAGTTCCAGCCACGAGGAAGGCTGCACGCGCGAATTCGCCATCGCCACCAAGGAGTTCGTCGGCGAAGAGGGCCGGCTCAGCGGCGTCAAGACCGTGCGCGTGGAGTTCAAGGACGGCAAGATGCTCGAGAGCCCCGGGTCCGAAAAAATCCTGCCAGCCGACCTCGTGCTGCTCGCCATGGGCTTTGTCGGCCCCGTGGCCCCGGTGCTCGACGCCTTTGGCGTGGACAAGGACGCGCGCGGCAATGCGCGCGCGGGCACCGATTTCCACGGCGGCTACGCGACCAACGTCCCCAAGGTGTTCGCCGCCGGCGACATGCGCCGCGGCCAGTCGCTCGTGGTCTGGGCCATCCGCGAGGGCCGGCAGGCGGCGCGTGCGGTGGACGAGTTTCTGATGGGCTACTCCGACCTGCCGCGCTGAGCGCAAGGCCCGCCGCGCGCGGGCAGCGCTCCGATGAAGTTTGCCGGGAGCGGCCAAATAGAATTACTTTGGTAGGACGTACAAGGTTCGAACTTGTGACCAACGGATTAAAAGTCCGCTGCTCTACCGACTGAGCTAACGTCCCGATCGCTGCTCGCTGCCAAGGCAGCCTGCCGAAAAGCTCTCGATTATAGCCCGGCTCCTGTGGCCAACCGGTCGAGCACCCATCCGGCCGCGCATTGTCCGAACGTCGCCGTGACCGCGACGACCGAGCCGTAGCCGTGGCAGTTCAGCGAGCCGTCGCCCACGGTATTGCACGCTGCATGCGCGGGCGCGACCGCCTCCCGGCTGAAGACGCCGGTGACCCCGATCTCTTTGCCCGCGCGCGCCGCGCCGTGCTGCGTGCGCAGTTGGCGGCGCAGTTGCGCGAGCAGCGGGTCGTGCGTGCTGTGCGCGAGGTCGTCGATTTCGACCCGGTGCGCGTGCCGCTTGCCGCCCGCAGCCCCCGCGGTGATGTGCACGACGCCCGTGGCCCTAGCCCACACGGCCATGACCACCTTGGCCCGGACTTGGTCGCAGGCGTCGATGACGGCGTCAACGGGCATCTCGAGCAGGCCCGGCCAGTTTTGCGCTTCGACGAATTCCTCGACGCAGTGGACCCGGCAGGCGGGGTGGATTCGTGCGATCCGCTCGCGCATCGCCAGGACCTTGGCCTGGCCCACGGTGTCGGTCAGGGCCTGGATCTGGCGGTTGATGTTCGACTCGGCCACGTGGTCGAGGTCGATCAGCGTGATCTGCCCGACCCCGCTGCGCGCCAGGGCCTCGGCGGCCCAGGAGCCGACGCCGCCGATGCCGACCACGGCGACGTGGGCGCGGCGAATCCGGTCCGCGCCCACGTCGCCGTAGAGCCGCTGCAGGCCGCCAAAGCGGCGCGCGAGCGCGGCGTCGTCGGCCGCTGCGGGCGCGGGCGAGGACGCTTCGCCGGGGATCACTTCAGGCGCGCAAGGCGCTCCTTGGCCGCGCCCGCGGCCTCGGAATGCGGGTAGGCGCGCACCAGGTCTTCCAGCGTCTTGCGCGCCGCGCGCGCGTCCTTGAGCTCGACCTGGCAGTTGGCGATCGACAGGGCGGCCTCGGGCGCGCGCGCGTGCTCCGGCGTCTCGGCGAGCAGTTGCCTGAAGTGGCCGATCGCGTCCTTGTACTCGCGCGTCGCGTACTGCGCGTTGCCCAGCCAGAAACGCGCCGAAGGCAGGAAGCCGCTGCGCGGGTACTGCTGCAGGAATGCGCTGAAAGCCGCAGTCGCCTGCGGGAACTTGCCCGAGCGGAACGTCGCCAGGGCGGCTTCAAAACTGCGCTTTTCCGCCGGATCGGCCTGAAACTCCTGGCCGTCGAGGTTCACCCGCAGCGGCTCGAACTGGCGCAGGCGGTCGTCAACCCCTTGGGCGATGTCCTTTTGCCGGCGCTGGAGTTCGCCCAGGTCGCGCAGCGATTGCTCGTTCTGGCCGTTGAGCTTCGCCTGTTCTGCGCGCAGGGATTCGATCTGCGCCTGCAAATCGAGGAGGCTGCGGCGCAGCTGGGCGTTTTCTTCGCCCAGCCGGCGCAGTTCCTCTGCCGAGCGCTGCTGCGCCTGCTGCATTCCGTCAACGCGCTGGCGCATTTCCAGGATCGCCCGGCGTGCCTCGCCATCTTCGAACAGCGCCGCGTGGCCCGATGGCAGCAGGCCCACCGACAGCACGAGCGCTGCCAGTGCTTTGCGCGCGGGGGAGAAAGGGGCGCGCATCAGCGGTAGGACAGTTCGACGCGGCGGTTTTGCGCGTGCACGTCTTCCGTGCTGCCCTGGACCGCCGGTTTTTCCTTGCCAAAGCTCACGGCCTCCACTTGGCGTTCGGGAACGCCCAGCAGGCCCAGCGCGCGGCGCACGGCCTCCGCGCGTTTCTGCCCCAGCGCCAGGTTGTATTCGCGGCCTCCGCGCTCGTCGGTATGGCCTTCGAGCATGAGCTTGCGGTTGCCCGCGGCCTGCAGGTAGCGCGAATGCGCTTCGATGAGCGGCTGGAACTCGGGCCGGATGACGTAGCTGTCGTAGTCGAAGTACACGATGCGCGCCACCCCCACGGGGCCGGCGGCAGCGGCGGCGCGTGCCGACTGGTCGAGGTCCACGCCGGCCACGCCGCCCGGGGTCGTGCTGCCGGCGTTCGCGCCGCCGTCGGCGCCGGTCTGGGTGGGGATTGCGGTTTTGTCTTCAACGGGTACCTCGTCCAGCTTCACGCCGGAACTGCAGCCCGCGATGAGCGCGGCCATGGTGAGGGCAAGGGCAATGCGTTTGATCATTCAAATTTCTCCTGAAAGTTCGACCACGTGTCCGGGAATTTACGGCTTCTGAAACGGTCCCCAGTCCGGTTCGCGTATGTCCCCGGCTTGGCCCGACAGGCGGGCCTTGATTTTGCCGTCCAGCGTGCTGGTCATCAGCGCTTCCCGGCCCTGCTGCTGGGTGGCGTAGACGATGAGCCGGCTGTTCGGGGCGAAGCTCGGATTCTCGTCCGCCGTGCTCTCGGTGATGGCGTTCACCGCGCCGGAGGACAGGTCCATCACGTGCAGCTTGAACGCGCCCGCGACGCGGGAGATGTAGGCCAGCCAGCGGCCGTCGGGGCTGACGCTGGGAGAGATGTTGTAGCTGCCGCTGAAGCTGACGCGCTCCGCGTTGCCGCCGGCGGTGCCCACCTTGTAGATCTGCGGCGCCCCGCCCCGGTCGCTGACGAAATAGATGCTGCGGCCGTCGCTCGAGAACGCGGGCTCCGTGTCGATTCCGGCGCTTTGCATGAGCCGGCGCGGCTCGCCGCCGTTCGCGTCGATGGTGTAGAGCTGCGAGCCGCCGTCGCGGCTGAGCGTGACCGCGAGCGAACGGCCATCGGGCGCCCAGGCGGGGGCGCTGTTCGAGCCGCGGAAGTTGGCGATCAGGCGCCTGCGGCCCGAGGCCACGTCGTGCACGTAGACCACCGGCTTGCGCGACTCGAAGGACACGTACGCCAGTTGGCCGCCGCTCGGCGACCATGCGGGGGAGATGATGGGCTCCGGGCTGGACAGCGCCGATTGCGCGTTCTCGCCGTCGGCGTCGGCGACCCACAGGCTGTAGCGCGAGCCGGCCTTGGTCACGTAGGCGATGCGCGTCGAGAACACCCCGCGCTCGCCGGTGAGTTTTTCGTAGACGAAGTCGGCCATGCGGTGCGCCACGAGGCGCAGGTCCCCGGGGCCGACGGCGAAGCTCTGTCCGCCCAGGTCCTGCCCCTTGACCAGGTCCCAGAGACGAAAGCGCACGTCGAAGCGCCCATCGGCCAGCCGCGCCACGCTGCCCGCGACCAGCGAATCGGCGCCCTTTTGCCGCCACAGCGCCAGATCCGGGCGCGCGGTCTCGTCGAATGCGACTGCGGCAGCGTCCACGGCGCGAAACTGGCCGCTGCGCTCCAGGTCGGCCTGGACGATGGCGGACATCTTTTGCGGGGCCTGCGCGTCCCCCCGGAACGCGGCGATGGCAATGGGCAGCTGGGTCAGGCCCACGCCCGTCACTTCGACACGAAACTGCGCCGCAGCGGGGAATGCGGCGGGCAGCGCGGGCACGGCGATGAGCGCGGCCAGCAGCCGGCGGCGCTGCGGCAGCGCCGCGCAAGAGGGAGGGGTCGGGGTTCTGTCTGTGATCATTGGCTTTCAACGGTGGCCGCACGGGCCGGCTGCGCGGGAGCCGTGCGGAGCAGCCCCCAAGGGCAGGCCCGCATGTTACCGGAAAGCCTTTGCGGCAAACTGCGCGCCCGGGGTGCGGCCTGCGGCGATCTTCTCCCGGACGTGCCGCCCCGCGCGCGGACGAAGGACCGCCGCTCCCCCGCCGGCCCCCGTAGAATCCGCGCCACATGCCAGCCCCAGACCCGGACGCAGCGCCTGCAAGCGACTCCCCCCCACCCACCCGCCTGATCGCGCGCCTGAAACGCTTGTCCGGCTACTTTGGCGGCCAGCCGCTGGCCTGGGGCCTGGTCATCACCGCGACGCTCGTGGGTGCGCTGACCGAGCCGCTCATCCCCGCTCTGTTGCAACCCTTGCTCGACCGCGGCTTCACGCAGGGCAGCCTGCCGCTGTGGACCGTGCCCCTGGCCATCCTGGGG
>NZ_AFAL01000370.1 GCF_000193225.1 Verminephrobacter aporrectodeae subsp. tuberculatae At4
CAAACCCCCCAGTCCACAAAGCTGGGGGGATTGTGTTCGTGTGGAACATGAATAATTTTGCAAGTGCGACTTCATGGCTGAGTCCGATTCTGCTGTGTCTGTATCACGGGCTGATCTTGTCGATTCGGGTCAGGACCTTGCCATCTCGCCCGCCGGCCGGGTCTTCCTGGGGAGTGCCTCCGGACGGACCGACGCCCCGACCGTAACAACGCGCATCGCCAAGGCCTTCGCGCGCAGCGGTGCGCACGGCCTGTTGCAATTGGGCGCGCTGGAATTGGGCAGTCCCTTGCCCCCCGCTCTGGCCTTCGGACGCGAGTTTGCCCATCTGTTCATGGCGCGCTTCACGTCCGTCGCAGCCCTGCCCGAGCAATGGGCCACGCTCGTACTCCCTGCCCCAAGCACAGAATTGCAAGAATTGGCGACCGCAGTGCCGCCGATGACCGGGGCGGAATACCTCAATGCTGCAGTGCTCGCGTCTTGGTGGGAGGATCTGCATGAGGCCGTGCGTGAGGACGTTGCCGCGAGCGGCGGCGACATCGATGCCTGGCTGCGCAGCAAGCACCCCAGTTGGAACCTCGTGGGTCGGGTCTGTTTTCACTTGGCGGAGAACAAGGGCAACGCGCAGGCACCGTTCGCCTTTCTCGCCACCTGCGCAAGCCATGTGTCCAAGGACGCGCGCGTCCAGCATGTGCCGCTGGGTCGGGCGCTACAGGGTTATCCGACGCCCAGGATCGCGCCGGAATGCTCAAACTGCTCTTGCCCGTGCACAAGGCGGCCGAGCAAACCCCGTGGCTCAAGGCGCAACTCGATGCGGGGAAGCTCTTTCATCCGCAGGCCTGGGCGCCACCCGAGGCGTACCAGTTTCTGCGCAATGTGCCCGTGTTCGAAGCCAGCGGTCTGGTCGTGCGCATCCCGGACTGGTGGAAGCCGCGGCACCCACCGCGCCCGCAGGTCCGGGTGAATCTGGGGAAGAAGGCATCGGGGCTGGGCCTGGACACGATGCTCGACTTCGAGGTTGAACTCACGCTCGACGGTGAGCCGCTGTCGCATGCGGAATGGAATCAGTTGGTGTCCGCCAGCGACGGCCTGGTCCGGCTCAAAGGGCGCTGGGTCGAGGTCGATCGCGCAAAGCTCGACGCCGTGCTCGCGCATTGGAAGAAAGTACAGCGGTCGGCCGAGCGCGACGGTGTTTCCTGGTCTGACGGGATGCGCCTGCTCTCGGGCGCAGCCCTCGACGGCGAGGCTGCCGCGGAGCTGGCGCAAACCACGGCCGAATGGTCGACGGTCGTGGCGGGCGACTGGTTGCACAAGACGCTGGCGCAACTGCGTGAGCCAGGCGACGGACCGGACCCACATCCCGAGCTCAAGGCGCAGCTGCGACCCTACCAGCGCCAGGGCGTGCATTGGCTGTGGTGGCTCAATCGCCTGCGGCTGGGCGGCTGTCTTGCCGACGACATGGGTCTGGGCAAGACGGTTCAGTTGCTCGGACTGTTCTCGCTGCTCAAGCGCGAGCGTGACCCGGGGCCGCATCTGCTGGTCGTACCGGCGTCGCTGATCGCCAATTGGCAGGCGGAGGCGGCGCGTTTTGCACCCCATTTGCGCATGTTGGTCGCGCATCCTTCGGCGATCCCATCCAGGGAATTGGCGGCATTTTGCGTGCAACGGCTCGAGGGCGTCGACATCGTCGTGACGAGCTACGCGAGCACAGTCCGCCTGCCCTGGTTGGCCGAGGTGCAGTGGTCGCTGATCGTGTTGGACGAAGCGCAGGCGATCAAAAACCCCGGGGCGCAGCAGACGCGCAAGATCAAGGCGCTCAAGAGCCGTGTGCGCATTGCGTTGACCGGAACACCCGTGGAAAACCGGCTTGGCGACCTGTGGTCGCTCTTCGACTTCATCTGCCCGGGATTGCTCGGGTCGGCCACGACTTTCAACCGCTTCGTGCGCCGTCTCGCGGACAACGCGCACGTCGACTACGCGCCGCTGCGCCGCCTCGTGCAGCCCTACATCCTGCGGCGCCTCAAGAGCGACAAGCGGGTCATTGCCGACCTGCCCGACAAGACCGAGGTCAAAGCGTACTGCGCGCTGAGCCGGCTGCAGGCCAGCCTGTATCAGCAGGCGGTCGAGGCGCTGGCCATGCAGATCGAGACCTTGGATGGGATAGCGCGGCGCGGCGTGGTGCTGGCCTTCCTCATGCGCTTCAAGCAGATCTGCAACCATCCTTCGCAATGGCTGGGCGATGGTGCGTACCGACCGCAGGACAGCGGCAAGTTCGCCCGCCTGCGTGAATTGACCGAGGCGGTCGCGCTACGCCAGGAGAAGGTGCTGGTGTTTACGCAGTTCCAGGAGATGACGGCGCCGCTGTCGGAGTTCCTGCAGGGCGTCTTCGGACGACCGGGGCTGCTCCTTCACGGGGGCACCGCGGTGAAGGAGCGCGCGGCGCTGGTCCAGGCGTTCCAGAGCGAACAGGGGCCACCATTTTTTGTGCTCTCGCTCAAAGCCGGGGGCACGGGCCTGAACCTGACCGCCGCATCGCATGTCGTGCACTTCGACCGCTGGTGGAATCCCGCCGTGGAAAATCAGGCGACCGACCGCGCCTATCGAATCGGACAGAGGCGCAACGTGCTGGTGCACAAGTTCGTCTGTCGCGGTACCGTGGAAGAGAAAATCGACGCCCTCGTCGAGGCGAAACTGGGTTTGTCGGAGCAAATCATCGAGGGCGGCGGCCAGGCCCTGTTGACCGAGTTGAGCAACGACGAGTTGCTGCGCATGGTCACGCTCGACATCGACAGTGCGCTGGGCGAGGGCAAGACCGGGTAAAAATCACCGTCACGCACGACAAGGAGCAGGACAAGCATGGGACGAGGCTATTACTATGGCGGCTGGGCGCCGTACATCCCGGTGGCGCAACGCCAGCGCCAGGCCAAACAAAAAGCCGCAGCGCTGAAAAAGCAGGGCTACAGTTGCCAGCCGGTCACGATCGAAGGCCGCGCCATCGCCAAGAGTTTCTGGGGCAAGGCCTGGTGCGACAACCTGGAGGCTTACAGCGATTACTCGAACCGGTTGCCGCGCGGACGGACCTATGTGCGCAACGGCTCGGTCATCGATCTGCGCATCGAGACCGGAAAGGTCAAAGCGTTGGTGTCCGGATCGGAAATCTACACGGTCGAGATTGGCGTGCAGCCATTGGTGGCTTCGAGGTGGGACGCGATCACCAAGGAATGCGCGGGCAAGATCGACTCGCTGATCGAGTTGCTGCAGGGCCGCTTGTCCAAGGCGGTGATGGAAACGGTAACGCGCCATGGCGAGGGATTGTTCCCGCAGCCCAAGCAAATCAGCCTGCGGTGCAGTTGCCCGGACGGTGCGTCGATGTGCAAGCATGTCGCGGCAGCACTGTACGGCGTGGGCGCGCGCTTGGACGAGGAGCCGGAGCTGCTGTTCCAACTGCGTCACGTCGATCCGCAGGAACTGGCCCAAAAAATCGGCAGCATTCCCGCCGTGCCGATGTCCGACACGCAAGCGGCGTTGGACGGCAGCGATTTGTCGGCCTTGTTTGGCATCGATATCGACGACGCGTCTGTGGCTTCGCCAACGCCACCCGGCAAGCGTGTGCGCGCGGCGAAAGCAGCAGCGCCACCAGCGCCGTTGGCGAGAACCGGCAAGGCGGCAGCGCCGAGCCCGACTCGCAGCAGGACCGTGGCAGCCAGCGCCCTGATCGCGCGCGGCGTTGCCAGGCACATGATCCAAAACTGGATTGCTCGCGGTGTCTTGCTGCGCACCGGGCAGCGCGGGGTGTACGGGACGACAGCACAGACCGAAACGCGGATTGCGGCGTATCTTGCTCGAGCGGTTTGAGGATATGATGCGCCACGGGCGGTGTTGCATAAATTCTGGGCCGCATGGCGCCGGACGTTTACGCGCAAGCGACGGTGGGCACTTCTGCCAACTGCCAACTGCGAAATGGACCGCGTACATTCCCGAGCTTTTCAACGAGGCTTTATTCATGCATATATTGATACGTCGGGATATCAATTGTCTGGCTGTTGAAGATCTTCCAGCATGACGCGGGGAACCCGTGCTTGCTCAGCCTGCAATGGCGTTGGTTGGCTTTTCCACGTAGGCAAGATGATGTCTTTCGTCACCATCACGTTGAACCGGTAGCCGGGCCGGATTTCGAGCGTCGGCTGAATGTTCATATTGCGCTTGGCCATTTGCTGCCCGAGTTCGCCCATCTGCTGACCAATCGCGCCTGCGGTGGTTTGCTGCGGGGTGTTCTGCTGCGAGCCGCTGTTATTTTGGCTGTTGCTTGCCGGCGGCTGCGATAGTTGGAGACCGGCAGAGAACAGCGACAACAGCAGACCGTTGCCGAAGATACGCCAATAGTGGTTGTTCACCTTGTCATTGAATCCGGCGTAACCACTCACGTCCGTGCCCGGCATTTTGGCCAGCGAGATGGAGGATCCGTCAGGGTAGATGATGCGCTCCCAACCCACCAGGACGCGGTCCTGGCCAAGGGTCACGCTGCTGTCATAGGTGCCGACCAAGCGCGCTCCGGCCGGAATGAGCAATTGCGTACCAGTCGCGGAGTCGTACACGCTCTCGCGTACCTGCGCGATGATCTGACCCGGCAAATCGGAGTTCAGGCCGGAAATCATCACACCGGGGATGATTGTGCCCGCCTTCACTTCCTGCGCCGGAGCGAGCGCTGCACGACGCCGTGCGTTGAGGGAGGTGTCGTTCAACGTGCCCGAGGACAGGAATGCACGTTTCTCGTCTTGCTGGTTCTCGGCCGCCATGCCACCGTTGCCACCCATCGCAGCCAAATACTGCCGCATCTTCTGGTCAGTTTCGCTCTCCTGCGTCGTGCTGTTCTGCTGAGGGCCTTTCTGTTGATCGTCCTGCTGTCGTCGTCCACCTTGCCGGTTGCGCTTGAAGTTCTGCACCGTGCCATCGGCCACCAAGGCGGTCTCAAGGTCGGCGAGTTTCTTTTCCTCGATGCGCTGAATCAGCCGCAGCCAATTTTTGTACACCTCAGACTGTGCGGCCGGTGGCACGCTCGCTTGCCCTTGCGGCTGCGTGTCGTTTTGCGTTGCCGGCGTTTCGACCGGAGTCTGCGGTGGCTCGGAAATGTAGTCAGGACCGCTCGGACGAACCGGTGGGGCCGCTGTCGTGGAAATGGGCGGCTGTGGATCCGTGGTGGACAACTTCGCCGTGTTCTGCGCCTGCCGGGCAAAGAACGTGTAGGAGATTCCGAGAAAAACCAGCATGACGATTCCACCCACGGTCAGCAGCGGGACACGGTTCAGGCGACGAACCCCCTTGCCCTTCTTTGGTTTGGCCAGATAATCGCGCGACTCTTGGGGCCCGCGCGCGGGATCAGGGCGCGGGTCGATCTTGTCATTGCTCATTGGCTGCACCTTTCTCGCGGACCGTGAACGGCGCGTCAGTCATCAGGCTGCCGTCCGTGGTGCGTGGATAGAACTTTGTCGCTTCGCGACTGAGGTATTGCAAGCGCAGCACCACGCCCCCGTTGAGCGGCGATGCCAGATAGCGCAACGGCGTCCCCTGCCCGACTTTCGGACCGGTTTGTGGGTCCGTCTGCGCAATGCCGTAGCCCCGTGCGCGCAGTTTCCCGATCATGTCCGCAGTCAGCATGTCGTCGCTGCTGTGCGGCGGATCGAGGACGAGTGTCGTGTGCGCCGGAGGCAGCGGCTCGGACAGATGCTGCACGGTGTCACGGCTCAGCGTTTGCGCATCGCTGGCCGTCACTTCCGGATCCACGTAGGACGTGGTGGGCCGTGGAGGCTTGGCGCAGGCGCTCAGGACAAGCGCGGCAACCAAGGGCAAGATCACGCGGAACGGTTTCATGGTTGGCGGCCTCCCCGGCTGATTTCGACCTTGGTTTGTCTGCGACCGACACCGACGATCAGTGCCGCGCGGTCGAGCACCTTGTCCACAACGTAGCGGTCGCCGATCACGCGGTAGTTGACGAGTTGCTCGCCATCGTTGCCCAAGGCAACGAGCGCCGGAGCTTCGTCGTTGAAGGTCGAGGACGGGAACTGGATATAGGTCTTGGATCCGTCCGAATAGACGCGCAGTGGTCGCCAACTCGGGCTATCCCCGCCCATGTGGAAATTGAAGTCGAGATTGGCTACGTTCTGACCGGTAGTCAGGGTGTTGTTGAACGTTGTGCGGGCCTGTCGTGCGCGGTGGGCCGCCCATTGGCGTTGCATGTCGTCCGGGTAGTCGAACGACAGCACCGGAATCCACTCGCTTGGCATGCTGGCCAGCTTGATCGTGTAGACGCGACGATCCGTCGTCACGATGAGGTTGGTAGTCAGGCCCGCATTGGTCGGTTTCACGATAATCAACGTCGTCGTTTCCGCGTCGCGGCCTTCGGTTGCCGGGGTGATTTTCCAGCGCGTAGTATCGCCTGCGTGAACGTCGTTTACCACTTCGCCGGGCTGCAAGCGAATCGAGCAGACTTGCAGCGGTGTGCAGACGAGCGTCGGGAGCGTGGCGCCAAAGAGATATTTCACGCTCCCATCTTCGCCGCGGCGCGGCTGGTCGGGATTCATCTTCCACTCTTCGGCCAGACGGACGCCATGGATTTCCTTGTCATCGAGCTGGATTTTTTCGTTGGAAATCGTGGGTATGGGTGGCAACTGCTCTTGCGCGCCCGGCGTAAGAGCCGGAACGGTTTGGGCGAATATCGGAAAAACCAGCGAGGTCGCAAGGAACCCGGCCATCCACTTGGTATTTTTCATGATCATCACCTGAAACGGGTTGATTAAAGTCGGGTTGTCCAGGCGCACTGCTGCGCGTAAATACCGAGCGGATTCACCATGATTTGCGCGTCACTGGTCGGTGGTGCAATAACCGTGGTGATGCTGCCTTGGTATTGTTTGGTGTCAATCACCTTGCCCGAGCGCTGCTTGGTGATTTCCGTCCAATCCACTTGCCACGTGCTGTTGCTGACTGGTACGACCGCGTTCACGGTCACTTCGACGGTTTCCTTTTGCGCGCGCACATAGGGGTTGTTTTCCTGGTGGTAGGTGGACAGCGTTTGGTAGCAGGCACTGCCCGGGTAGGTCATGGCGTAGGTTTGATCGACAATGGCCTTTTCGGCCCGGCCATCGACATAGACCGTCCGGGCGCCGATGATCCAATTGCGCAGCGCCGCGACCATTTGCCGGTTGTTTGGTTGGCTGGCCACGTCCGCGCGCGCGACCCGCGCCACTTCGCCATTGCCGTTGAACTCGACCGCATAGGGCACGATCTTGTGTTGGCCAGACACCCACACCAGACCGCTGACCGCAATAATGGCCACGGTGATGCTGCCGAGCGCGGCAAGCCGCCAGTTGTTCGCCGTCGCTATGAAATTTCCGTAGCGTTCGTTCCATTCCCGCCGCGCGGCGAGATAGGGTGTTTCGAGTGGGGTTCTTTTCTCGGGCATGGCGTGTCTCTTTCGCTGTAGTTTGATAGTCTATAAACTGCATTCATGTCCATGACGAACCGTGTTGGCCGGCTTGAGGGACCCCATACTGGCTCCTGCTGTCACTGCTGTCCACTGCTCTTGCTGCGGTCATTTTGGCGCGCGTGATGCTGCAGGTTGCTCCACACTTCGCGCTGACGCTTGGAGCCGAATGGATGCGCTCGAGAGATCGCGACTCCCGCTCCGACAAGCAGCGAACCGAGTGGACCAATAATGCGGATCATGCTGCGTCGCGTGCGGTCGGCGCGTTCTCCTAACTGGTCGAGTCGTTCGCCGTAGCCCCGGCGGCGGAGCCACTGACCGAACGCCCACCAAGCAATTCCCACGGTGAGCGTGGCAAGCATGATGCCGACGAGGCCGAGCAGGTCCGCGAATATGTGCATCATGATGTGCCCCCCTTGTCATCGGTCGGCACATCACCGCCCGGTGCGTCGCCGGGGAACTTGGCGTGCTGGTCATTTGCAGTGTCCGGAACTTCGGCCGAATGGATGGTGTTGTCCACACCTTTTTGCCCCATGTCCGAAAGCGGGTTGTTGTGGCCGCCCGGACCGGGCTGCGGAGCATCCGTCGATGGTCCGGCTGCGTTTTCCATACCGGGCACGGAAATCGCCGACAGGACATGCGCCGTGCGCTGTGCGCCCGAGGCAATGCGATCGCCAGCGCCGGAACTGCCACCTTCGTTGGAACTATCCGGAGCCTCCGGCGTGGAGCCGGTTGGTCCTCCTGCCATATCGTCCGCACGGGGCGCTGCAGCCTTGCTGGCAGTTCCCTTGCCCGAGGCAAGGCGATTGTCCGCGTCGGAACTGCCCCCTTCGCTGGAACTATCCGGCGCATCCGGCGCGGAGCCGGTTGGTCCACCTGCCGTATCGTCTACGCGGGGCGTTGCAGCCTTGCTGCTCACTTCCCTGCCCGAGGCAATGCGATCGTCAGCGCCGGAACTGTCCCCTTCGCTGGAGCCATCCGGCGCCTCCGGCGCGGAGCCGGTTGGCTCACCCGCTGCACCACCTATGCGGGGCGCTGCAGCCTTGCTGGTCACTTCCCTGTCCGAGGGAATGCGATCGTCAGCGCCGGAACTGTCCCCTTCGCTGGATCCATCCGGCGCGGAGTCGGTTGGTGCGCCACCTATACGGGGCGCTGCAGCTTTGCTGGCTGCTCCCCGGTCAGATGTGCCTGCGCCCGATGCACCTCCAAGGGATGCGTTGATCAGCCCGGACAGACCGACGCTGCTTGCGGCCCTGCCTGCGCCCGATGCACCTCCGAGAGACGCGTTGATCAGCCCGGACAGGCCCCCACTTGTGGCACCGCCGGTTCCGCCCGCGCCGAGCGCATTGGCTATGGTCCCGATCGCAGCCGCTGCGCCCGCTGCACCCGCTGCGCTGGCGGCCGCCATGCCGCTGGTTGTACCGCCGCCGCCCATGGAGGTGCTGGAAATCATGCCCGCGACCAGTTCGGGCAGTGTCTTGCAGATGTAGGCGCACGCGAGGGCCAAGCCGACCATCGTCCACATGCTGACATCGTCGTGTTTGTAAGCCGTTTGCCACGCCTTGCTCGAATCAATGATGTGGCCAATCAGGAGGGTCAGCACGAATAGTTTGGCGCTGACTGCAAGCGCATAGCGGACGATGGCCAGTGCATAATCCCGTGTCCATTGCGAACCACCGAAACCGGTGAACAGCACAGCCGCATTGATGACCACATAGGACTCGATAATGGTCAGGCCCATGAATGCGGCGATAAAAGCAAAGCACAGCAGCACCAGAGTGCTGGCCAGCGTGACCATGAAGGCCGCGAGCGGGTTCCACGTATCAATGTCGCCGATGGTTTTGGCCAGTTGCACGGCCACATCGAAAATATCGCCCGGCCTGATGCTTGTTTTCAGATCGGCCGCATCGGTCGCGACCGCATGCGCGCCTGCTTGCCGGAAACTTTGCACGACGACCTCCCCCCAAACGCTGGCGTTCTCCAGCAGTGCATAGAAGAAGCCGATCACGAGAATGAAGCGGATCAACTCGCCGACAATCTCGCTGAAATCGGCTTGGCGGAACACCAAAGGAAAAAAAGTCCATATCAACTGGATGCCGGCGAGTAACCAGAAAAGCGTCGTGGCGTAGCCCGTCAGGCGGTCGTTCCATTGGTTCGCGTTGTTCCTGACGAGATCAAGCAGGCCCGTGAATGAGCCGCTCGGGTCATGGAGGTTGGCTGACTGCTGCGCCATCGCGGCGTTGGAAAACACAAAAGACGCGAGCACCAAGAGCAACCCCAGCAGTATGAGATTGAGCCTGTGCCGGGTCATTTTGAATACTCCTTACCACGCTTGGCGCTATGCAATCCAGTGGAACGGAAATTCTTCCGGAATGCACCACCGGCAACACGTTGCTTCGGCGCGATGGGTGCGGTGCATTCGTATCGGCATATCAATACTCCTTATTCGCACCGGTCCCGCGGACTTGGCCGGAATGGAACTTCTCCCGGAACGCATCATCGACGGCTACGCGTTCGGTTTGCTGCGCCATGTAATTGCTCTGCAGGGTGATTTGCGTTGCCAACAGATCGCGCAATTTTTGGAGTTGCTGAACATTTTGCGCAACAATCTCGTTGCCCACCTGAGCTACCTGCTTGGGACTGATGGACTCGAACGACCGCTGCACCAATTGATCCAGTATTACATCATCATTGGATATGGTTCTGACGTTGGTGTCTGCGGCCTGCATCGCTGTGCGCGCATTGTCCAAACCCTGATTTGACCAGTTTTTATAGTGACTTGGCATTGCCGACGAGGCGACCCGCGATTGCAGATATTTTTCGTAGCCGATGAACCGCTGCTGAAACTGTTGAATATCGTTCCGACCAATGGAATTCGTGCCGTTATAGGAGTTTAATACATTTGTTATCAGTCCTTGGATGCTGCTGAATAGGGGAGATTTTATGCCCTGCCGCATGATCCTGACTTGTTCATCGGTATTTTTTATCAGCTGTCCAAGATTGAGCAGCATTTCGGTATCTTTGCCAGCTTGGCGGAGAGCTTCTTTTATCTGTTCCCAGTACGACGTCGATTGTTGAACACTCGTCGAACAGTTTACGCAGGTGGTTATTGGACTGGTTGCCTGCGCTGGCATTGTCAACAGGCTGATGGAGCCGAGCATCAGCGACATGGCGATGATCGCAAAAAACGTTCCGTTACGCAGTGGTTTTTGAGAAAAAGCGCTCATAATTGACTCCTTTGTGGTTAAGCCATGCAAGCGGCCAATCGGCCCCGTGTTCTGCAATCAAGTTGCGTATTTCCGCCAGTTCCTCCTTGTCTGATACAGCGACAAACGACAATGCGAGCGGGCCCAGGCCCAATTCGAAAACACGGCGGCCGAGGGGGGATTTATAGTAATATTGTCGCTTGTACTGGCCATTTTTTAGAATGGCGATTTCGCGTTCGTTCAGACCGAACATCGTGTAGAGATCGGCCGGTCCCGGCGTCTCCTTGGTGCCGTACAAATCGGCCTCCTTATTGGGTAGCAGGATTTTCGTCGGGCACTGTTCGAGCAGCACGTCGAGCAGCCCGGAGTTGACCGCATCGGAAAGCGACTGCGTTGCCAACAGCACGGCGCAGTTTTTCTTGCGCAACTCCTTGAGCCATTCACGCAATTTCTCGCGAAACACCGGGTGGCCCAGCATCACCCAGGCCTCATCGAGCGAGAGGATGGACGGCTGACCGGCCAGCGAGCGCTCAAACCGGCGGAACAGATACAGCAGCACCGGGATTGCGTTCGCGTTTCCCATCTTCATGAGTTCGTCAATCTCAAAAACGGTCCAGCCGGACAGGTTCAGGGCGTTTTCCTTGCCGTCGAGCAGGTGTCCCATGGACCCGGTGATGGTGTAGTGGTTGAGTGTGGCGCGCACTTCCTCATCCTGTACCGTCGTGACGTAATCCGTCATCGAACGGAACGCGCGTGGGGCCTCGCGCAGCAGGTTCATCGCCCGGTGAATTTCGACTTTCTGGTTCGGGTTGGGTTGCCTGCCCGCCTGCAATTCGAAGCAGGTGGCAATCCATTCCTCGGCCCACAGGGCTTCGGAATCGCTGTCGATGTTCGCCAACGGCGTCAGCGCCATGGTGTCCGCTTCATCGTTGCCAATATCGTAGTGCGTGCCACCCGTGGCCTTGCAGAGCGCATAGAGCGAGCGGCCCTTGTCGAATGCCACGATGTTTGCGGGCATGTGTTTGCCGTCGTGGCGCGCGCGGCTATGGTAGCGGCGGAACTGCGCGAGCAGTGTTGCCAACAGGGTCGATTTACCAGCGCCAGTCGGGCCGAAAACAAGCGTGTGCCCCACGTCCCCCACGTGCAGGTTCAGGCGAAACGGCGTCGCGCCCGTCGTCACCGTGTGCATGAGCGGTGGCGATCTGGCCGGGTACAGGTTGCAGGGATTTTCCCGCAGGCCTGGCCACACGCCGGCCAACGGCAGCAGATCAGCGAGGTTAAGGGTATGCACCAAGGGGCGGCGGATGTTCGGGTACGTCTGTCCCGGCAGGGAACCCAGCCATGCTTCGAGCGCGTTGACTGTTTCGATGCGGGCCGCGAAGCCCTTGTGCTCGATCTCGCGCCGCACATAGTGCGCGTGCTCTTCAAGAAACCGGCGATCCTCGTGCATGAGAACCACGACCGGCGTGTAGTAACCGTAGGCCACAAGCCCGGAATGGGTATCGTTGATCGCCACTTCCGATTGTTTGACCATTTCGATGGCATCGGTGTTGACCATGCCCTTCTGCGATTTCATGACCTGCGACAAGAAACCGCGAATCTTCTGTTGCCACTTGAGCCGATATCGGTTGAGCGCAGCCACGGCTTCCTGCTGTTCCAGGAAGATGAACCGCGAGGACCAGCGATAGGACAACGGCAGGCCGTCAAGCATGTCGAGAATACCGGGGAAGGAACTGCCGGGGAAACCATTGATCGCGACGCAGGCAATGAATTTGTCACCCAGTTTCGGCGTGTCGCCCGGCCATAGTTCCGGGTAGCCCAGCCATGCATCCAGATACATCGGGCAGTCTGGAATGCGCAGGGCGAGGGTTTCGCCGGTCAGCGAGAAATGCAGGTAGTTGATCAACTCATCACTTTCATAGGCGTTGTTACCCGTGCCAATGGTGACCGTGCCCACGCGGCGCATGTTCAGCAGATCGCCAAGATCGTTTTCCAAATCAACCAGGCGTTTTTTGAAGCTGACCAACAGACGGTCGGCGGGCGAGGTATCATCGCGGCCATCATCGTCATAGACCAACTCGTCCAGCTTGGAGTCCCTGCGTGTTGGTGGGAGAAATTGCAGGATGAGTGCATATTCCGTCTCGAAATGCGTGTCCTGCTTTTCGAACATTTCACGGCGCTCGGCATCGATCAGCGCCGTGATGGGTTCAGGGAAGTGCGACAGTTGCGGAGCCGGATAGCCGGGCGACGGCAGGCGGACCGCATCAACCCACATGGCCCAGCCGGACCCGAAGCGGGCCAGATAGTTGTTTAGCAACGCAGTCAGATAGTTCCGCTCCGAATTCGTCGCCGACGCCGCATCGTCACCCCGAAAAAAGAACCCGGCCAGCAGCGATCCGTCCTTGCCCAATACGATGCCCTCATCGACGAGGGCCGCATAGTTGAGCAGATCTGGCAGACCGGCAGCCTTGCTGCGAAATGGTGCTAACGCAAGCATATCCTCTCCTTATTGATTCGGCAATGTTGAACAGTTTCAAACAGATGGAGTTTGTTTGGCAGGAACAGAATCGATTCAAGAACATTCTCGGTGGTGTTGTTGCATAAAATGGATTGAATACCCGATCAATGATTCAGTGGATGCGTGGCGACTTGGCCATGCGGAAGGGCCGCGAAAATGGACCGTAGTAGTGCTTGTATTTGAGCTGGCGAATGTAGACTTTGGACATTTCAGGGTCCGCTTTGGCCATTTTCCGCAGCCCTTGGACGCAAACGAACCAGATTATCAGACCAATGATCGTGGCCACGAAGTTCATGGCCGAGACGATCAGGCCGACTGCAATCAGCATGGAGAACAGCATGAGCTCACGCTCACCTCCCATGATTTGCTGCGGACGATGCAAGGCCCGATGAAATGGCGTCAGGCGACGCGGTTGCATTCCTTCCATCAGTGGCTCCCCGCCCCCTCGACGGAGGCTGCTGCCGCGCCCCCGGCCTTGGCCTGCGCACAGGCCGTCAGATCGGCCATCGAAATGTGCGCTGATGCCGGGACGGCAGCACCAGAAGAGAACATGGTGCTCAGCATGGCGTTGGAGAACACGATCAAGCACACGACGAGTACGACGTAGACGATGCGGCGAACGAAATCGGAGATTTCACCGCCCCAAATCAACGACGCGCCGCACGCGATGATGCCCAGCAGTGCGATGGCGAAAGCGACCGGGCCGCTGATGGATTGGCGAAGTTTGGCCAATGGCTCTTCCCACGGCAGACCTTGGCCGCCACTACTTTCGGTCGCAGTGGCCGCGTGGACCGGGTCGATGGTACCCAGGAGAAGGAGCAAGGCAAGCACCGCGAGCCAGAAGTAGGGGGTGGCCAAGAAGGAGGGCGAAGCCGGTGAGCAGGCCGAAGTCGTAGCAGTAGTCATATTGAACTCCTCAGATTGGTTTGGTGATGTAGTGGACGCCGTCGTGCCCTTCGACCGTGACGACTTCCTTGATTCGCCTTCCCACATGTGCGATTTTTTCAATGGAGATGATCAAATCGATCGCTTCTGCGATAAGGGTGTGCATCGGCGCCTGTGTGGCTTCTGCCACAAGCTGTTCCATGCGGATAAGGCCCGCAGGCGCTGAATTTGCGTGGACCGTGGCCGCCCCGCCGGGGTGCCCCGTATTCCAGGCCTTGAGCAAGGCCAGTGCAGCGCCATCGCGCACTTCGCCGACCAGGATGCGGTCGGGGCGCAGGCGCATGGTGGCCTTGAGCAACCGGGTCATATCTACGTGATCGACGGCACGCATCAGCACCGCATTTTCTGCCGAGCATTGGAGTTCGCCCGTGTCCTCAATGATGGCAATGCGGTCCTGCGGCGAGCACTCGGCCATATAACTGATAATGGCATTCGTGAGCGTTGTTTTGCCGGTTCCAGTCCCGCCGACCACGAGGACGTTGCGCCGATTGCGCACCGCGGCCTTGATGGCGGCGCACTGCTGCTGCGTCATGATCCCGTTTTCCACGTAGTCATCCAGTGTGAAGACGCGGATAGCCTTCTTGCGGATGGTGAAGGTCGGGCCGGACACGACCGGTGGAATCAGCGCCTCGAAGCGGGAGCCGTCGAGCGGCAATTCGCACTCCAGAATCGGATTGTGGGCCGTGATTTGCGTGCGCAGCGTAGACGCCACAGTGCCCATGAGGGACTCCGCCTGCGATGCAGGCATGATCCCTATCTGCTGCATGGGGGCGCCCAACCGCTCAACCCACAGTCGACCGTTTGGGTTGAGCATGATTTCGATGACAGTCGGCTCTTCCAACAGTTCGCAAATGACCGATCCCAGCTCGCGCTTGAGTTTCTCGGCGATGCGCTGCTCGTACTCGGCCCGGCTCAGGGAAACGCTGGAAGCCTGCTGTGCTGAATGTCCTATGTCCATACTCCCATTCCTGTACGGCGAGATAATAGATTGGTAGGAACTATAAATCCAAACTTCCGCGCATTTTCTAGGGAATTACCCTTGTAACATCCAAATTCTCTTGGGTATAAGTACCATGCGATGCGTCAAATAAAAGTGATCTTATCTGCCTGGAATTGTTTATGGTACATTGCCAATATGCCTGCACGCCTGCGGGCAGCGAAACTTGGCATTGTTGCACAAATTGAAAGTCCCTATGGCGCGTAGCAGTAAAGCAAATATTTGGTTTGAGACCCCGGCAGGAATGACGGCATCCGGATAGGCGAGCGGCTATTCCCAAGGATTCGTGGTGCGCAGTTCCGGGTTCCCGGTGATCGGTGCAGTCGCACAATACCATTCAAATATCCATACATTTGTTGGGCAGTGTGATTGGTAATTTGGGCAGTTTTTTGACCAGGGAAAACCTCAATGGATCAACCAAGACTTGCGCGGTTGGTACCCGATCTGTGGGTGCGACGACTGGACAAAATTTCCTTCGGCGTCGAACTACTGCGAAGGACGAAGGCCCGTGGTGGTGGCCCAACTTCAAGCACATCGTCACCAAGTCCAAGCCCGCGCCCTGACATCTGCTGCCGCGCTACCCGGCCGGGCGTCGCGAAAGTCAGGGGATGCGCCGGGGCCTGCGCCTGTGGCCGCATGTTTTATCGCCGAAGGCGCATGCTGGCATTGCGCCAAGCTCCGCTACCATGCTCCACCTCTTCGCTATCCGACGCTCCCCGCGTCTTGCCCATGACCGAGAACGCCCCCCGCATCGTCCGTGTCGATACGCCCCAGGGTCCCTGCGCGCAGTTGCACGGGCGCTGGGGGGCGGCTGAGTTGGGGAACAGGGCCCGGTGGAAGGCCTTGTCTGCGCAACTGCGCAGCCACCCGATGGCACTGGCGCTGGGTTGGGACCTGCGGCAGCTACAGTGGCTGGACCATGTGGGTGCGCAGCTGCTGTGGAGCCACTGGCGGCACGCCTGGCCGCAGCGGCTGATCTGCACCGATGAGCAGCGCGCCATGCTGGCGCGCGTGGCGGCGCTCACCACTGCGGCGGCGGCGCCTGAACCGTGGCGCCTGGGCGCGCAGATCGACCACTTGGGGGTGCTGGTGCTGCACGGCGTGGACCACGCACGCCACATCCTGGAACTGCTGGGCCAGTTGCTTATCGACTTGGTGCGCTTGGTGCGTGCGCCGCAGCGCGGGCCGTGGCGCGATATATCGGGCCATCTGTACCGCATGGGCGCCACCGCGCTGCCCATCACGGCGTTGCTGGGTTTTCTGATCGGCGTGGTGTTGGCCTACCTGATGTCGCTGCAACTGCGGCAGTTCGGCGCCGAGTCGTTCATCGTCAACATCCTGGGCATTTCGCTCATGCGCGAACTGGGGCCGATGCTCGCCGCAATCTTGGTCGCGGGGCGCTCGGGGTCTGCCATCACGGCGCAGATCGGCGTGATGCGTGTCACCGAAGAGCTCGACGCCATGCGCGTCATGGGCATTGCGCATGGTTTTCGGCTGGTCATGCCGCGCACGCTGGCGTTGGCGCTGGCCATGCCGCTGGTCAGCGTGTGGACCACGCTGGCTGCGTTGGCGGGCGGCATGCTTGCAGCGGACCTGACCATGGACATATCGCCCGCGTACTTCATCCAGGCGCTGCCCGCAGCCACCCAGGTGGGCAATCTGGGGCTGGCCATGGCCAAGTCGGTGGTGTTTGGCGCGTGCATCGCACTCATCGGCTGCCATTGGGGCCTGCGCGTAAAGCCCAATACCCAGAGCCTGGGCGAGGGAACGACCGCCTCGGTGGTCAGCTCGATCACCATGGTCATCATCGTGGACGCAGTGTTCGCCGTGGCTTTCAGGAACATCGGCATTTGATGAAAGGCGTGGGTGTGTTTGGCGACATCACGCCCACAGAGCAGCAGGGTCAGGCCATTCCGTTATACACAAGTCCGTTTTCAACCGATGTCGCTGGCAATGAAGTCCCGTAAGTGCCTGGTTTGTATAGGTTCAACATGAACCAATCACATGGCGACCAATATCTGCAAGTTGTTGACTTGTATGGATTTCACAACTTGTGTATAATGAAATGAATTAGGCAGAGGTCTAGAATTTACATCTTGCTATTGTGTCGCCGGAAGGCCTGTAGCGCAAGCAGCAGGGCAAAAGCGGCAAAGGCGACCAAGTAGCCAAGTTGCGCATTTTTTGTGGATGGATCATTGTCGAGGTAGCCTGCCCGTGCGTGGACGACAGCCCAATTGACGGGATTGAACTGTGCCAGTCGAGCCATGATCGTGTTCACGGGAGATGTTCCAGTGAGTATTTCCGAAATGAAGAGCATCGGCAGCGCAATGAAGTTCATGATGCCTAGTACTGGTTCTGGTCGTCCTGCCAGGACGGCCAATCCGATGGAGAGCGAAGAAAAGGCAAAGCCGACCAAGGTTGCCGAAAGGAGCGTCCGGACGAAACCCTGAGCCAAGTCCTTCGGGCCGACACCAAATAGGCTTGCTGCAACTACTACAATTGCGGATTGAATCAGAACCAGCACCGTCGCGTGGAGAACGTAAGCGAGCACGATGCTCCCGCGCGCGACAGGCGCCACCATTTGTCGGGCCAACATTCCGCTTTCGGAGTCCTGCAGGATGTACATGCCAGCATACGCTGATGAGAAGTATGCTGCCATAATCGTGAGCCCAGGCACCAGCACCTGCTGGTATGAGATCGATTCCTGAGCTTGAATCATGATGGGCGCAAAGAGGTTGCCAAACAGCAGCAGCCAGAAAACAGGCTGCACTAGCGCGATCAGTGCGAATACGGGCATGCGGATCGTTGCGGTCAGCAGGCGCGAACTTAGTGCCAGAGTCGAATGCATCATGGGAGGAACTCCTATGCGGATGGGTCGAATGCTTTCGTGGTCACGCGCGTGTATACGTCGCCAAGCGAAGCCTGCGCAACCTGAAGGCTGAGGATCTCAATATTTGTTGATTTCATTAGTTGGGAAAGTTGTTGAGAAAATTCATGGTCAGCACCACCGGTAATGTGTAACTTGCCCCCGATCTGGAGCACGCGTGTAACCCTCGGTATTTGCCGGATAATTTCCATAGCGGCGTCGCCATCACTGCGCCGAGCAAGTTCCACCGTGTACATCTTGCCTTCAATGCATCGCTTTAACTCGGCTGGAGAGCCTTCTGCCATTACCCGACCTGCATCAATGATTGCAACCTTGCTGGCATACTGATCGACTTCGTCCAGATAATGGGTGGAAAAAACCAAGGTCATCTTATCTCGATCCACCGCTTTGGTCAGCATATCCCACAGTTCCAGCCGTGCATCGGGATCAAGGCCGACCGTTGGTTCATCCAGGAGCAAGAGCGTAGGTTTGTGCACTATGCCCATCGCAATTTCCAGCCTGCGACGCATGCCTCCCGAAAGTTGGGACGCCATGCACGAGGCCGAATCCACCAGTCCAAAATCGCTCATCAGTTGATCGATGCGTACCATGCGTTCGCCGCGTCTGATTCTATACACCCGAGCTTGGAACAGCAGGTTGTCTCGAACGCTAGCGTATGGATCCGAGCATTTCGTCTGCGGTACATAACCGATCTTTTGCCTTATTTGCGATGATTCAGTTGAGGTGTCGAAACCAAGTACTTTTGCCGTGCCGGCCGTCGCTTGGGTCAGGGTAGCCAGTGTGCGCATGGTCGTCGATTTGCCGGCACCGTTTGGTCCCAACAAGGCGAAGATCGAACCTTTTTCGATGCTGAGATTAATTCCACGCAAAGCATGAATTCCACCAGAGTAGGTTTTCTCTAGTTGATCGATTTCTACAGCAACGGTACCGCCAGTTTCAGTTGGATGAGTGACCATGGGCATTGACACGTATCATGTGGTTTTATTTGAATGTCGCATTATGGCTACTCTGGCTACTCAACCGCTCCGTTCTCGGGAGCTATGCAGCAATGCCCAGCGGCTCGTTCATGCGCAGGGCGGCCTCGTCGGCATTCATGTGAACGCATTAAGGGGCCGTGCAGCTTGGAAAACGGAAGCTCCTCGGCTCCGGTACTCTGCGCAAATTCGGCGTCATGGGTCGAGATCAGGATCAGTGCTTTTTCCCTCATCTGGCGAATGCGCGCTATCAAAACATCACGCGTAGCGAGATCAAGACCATTACTTGGTTCGTCCATCAGCATTACGGAAGGTTGGCCAATCCAAGCCGATGCGAGCATGGTTTTCTTCTGCGTGCCCAGCGACATCTGGCCAAAGCGGGTGTTCAGATAGGCCCCTAGCGCAAAGCTTTCCAGCAGCGCCTCGACATCAGGGCAAATCGAGGTGCCCTTCGCGCGTGCCACGAACTGCAGTAGCTCGCACCCTGTCATGAACGGGTAGATCGGGCACTCGTCCGGGACGTATGATAGTCGGGCCTTTGCCTCCAGTGGTGCACTGTGTAGTGAATGGCCAGCGACCTCAATCTCGCCGGCATCTGGTTCCAGGATGCCGGCAAGAATGGATAGAAGCGTCGACTTGCCGATCCCATTCGATCCATGCAGCGCGTACAGACCAGTGCCAAAAGCATAGCTCACCCTATCGAGCACTTTTTGGTAACCGAAGGTCTTTGAGATATTGTGGAAGCGGAGAGTCATTGGATTCATGATTAGAGAATGCTTGCCACCCCGAAGGTCCAAAGGGCAGCGGTCAGTGAGGAGATCATGACGGCGTTGCGGTTGGAAAGCAACTGTGGCGGGTGCAGCAGCAAAACCAGCAAGGCAAAGCTTGCCACAAAACCGGCTGTCCGTAGCGCAGACAGTCCGGCGTGATCCCACAGAGTGCATGCCATAGCTAACACAAAGGGCAAGCCGAAACTTAGGACGGCGAGTGTGTCACCCAGTAGCGCCCAACGACGTGGCATGGGCAGCGCCGCAGTGAAAGGGAGGGCATCGTCGTGCGCCATTTTCAGGTGACGGAACAGTCCGCTAGCGCTCAGTGCAACAAGCCCAGCGGCGATCAGCGCCATTGGCAGGCTTCGACCGTCGTAGCGCCAGATGGACATCAAGCCTTCGGCCGTGACGAGAATCAGCAAGCAGTTAAAGAGCTTGCCCAACATGGAGGAGCGATGCTGCCGGTACAGAATCCCTAGCGACAAACGGGTCAACGGTGGCAGCCTGGAGAAGAGGTGCCGAGTCAGCAACAGCCAGATCTCTTGCACAGGCCTCGGTAGCGCGACAGCCCGCAGCAAAAGCGCTGGCAACGGACTCACCAGAGCCCACAGTCCAGCGATCGCAGCCATCGCCAGCATGCCACTCCGCATGGGGTCGTCCAGACTCAAGGCGTATGCAACCCATCCATCGACAAACACCAGACTGATGAGCGCCCGGATACTTCCCCTTAGCACCGCGAGCTGGCAGGCCAATTGCGCGGACAACAGGAAGACAATCAACAAGCCACCCGCCAGGGCATCCCAAGATAGTTCTTGGCGACCTCCCAGAACGAAAGCGGCCGAGACGAATGGCAGGAATAGGGGGGTGTCTGACACCAGCAGCACCAGCAGGTCAATTGTCCGCCAGTGCTGCGGCGACAGTGGCAGGGATTGCGTAAAGTCGCGAAATCGGCCGCCGCGCAGCTGATCGAGCTGCATGAGCACCCACAGGAACCAGCAGCCTTGCCATAGTCCAATCACGCCCAAGCGCCAGACCATCCCGTGCTGATCATTCAGCAGCACAAGCACCCAGTGCGACGACTCCACCAGCAGCGAGCCGCCGAGCACTCCAACGAGGAGCAGGACCGCCTGCCATCGACGCAGCAGCAGTTGCGCGGTCGCCTCTCCGTACCAACGCAGGCGCAGGGCCAGGATCCGGTAGATCATTGACCACCCTCGGCCTATTTTGCTTGATCCCGCAGGACGGTGACGGCGGGAAATTGCCGAACGGGCAGTGGCGAGCCGGTCTCAGGTAGCATGTTGAACCTGTAGGAAGTTGAGGCGCTTTCTGATGGCTTGCCGGATGTTCCAGAAATAGACGCAGCCGATGGCGAACTCGAAGACCGAGCCGATAATCCAGATCCGCGGCAGCCATGCGGGATCGCCCGCGTTGTGGTGCGTGGCCAGGTAGATCAAGGGCAGGCTGAGGCCCCACATCAGGCCGATGCGTGTGACCAGGATGAATCGCGTCATTCCGAATCCCTCGAGCACCGCCGCTCCCGTCATGGAGAAGACGAAGGACGCGGAATAGGTCCACAGCACGCGGGTGGTATCGACGGCGCTGCTCAGGATCTGCGAATCGCTCGAGAGGCCGAAGGGCTGCAGCAGGATCGTGGGCGCGAGCACTTGCGCCAAGCTCACGATGAGCACATACGCCCCTTCGATGAACAGCGTCACCTTGAGGATGGGCGGGATCTGGTCGTAGTCGTTGCGGCCGATGGCGTTGCTGCATAGTACGCTGCAGCCGATGCCCAGCCCGATGATGGGGATGATCGCCAAGTAGTTCAGCGTGAGGTTGACATTGTTTGCCGTTAGCGCGATGGGCCCGAGGACCGCGGCCAGCCAGACGAAGCTGGTGTTGCCGAGTTCGTCCATACCGGCAGCGGTGCCCGAGGCGAAACCGCGGCGCAGCCGGAGCCCAACTTGCGCACGCAGCGCCGCTCTACCCGCATCCGTCCAGTGCCTCAGGCCATCCCGGAGGAAACCGCGCGGCAGTTGCCATACATAGCACACCAGCATCGAAGCGGAACCGACGAGGGTACCCAGCGCGGACCCGCGCATGCCGAGTTCTGGCAGGCCGAAGCGGCCGAACACCAGCCCGTAGATGGCCAGCGCGGCGACGACCTGGCCGAGCAGGCCAACGTACAGCGAGACCTTGGTCTTTCCGATGCCGTTGAAATAGGCAGACATCGACACGTTGAGCACCATCACGGCGCCGAAGAGCGTGGAGAGCTCCAGGAAGCTCGATTCGAGGGCGCGAATGGCCGGCGGGCGGTCGCTCAGCGAGGGAATCATGCCGAGCAGCGGTGAGAGGCTCAGCAGGATCACCCCGAGGCCTGCGGCGATGAGCATGCCCAGCACGCCTTCGGCGCGTGCGGCCGGTTCTCCGGAACGACCGAAAGCCTGGGCAACACACGAGCGGGAGAGATTGGTGGTCGTCGTAAGGAAGGTGATGACGGTCATCGCGGTGAAGACCGCGGGGCCGGATGCCGCCAGGGTATCGCTGGAATACTGCGCGAGGCAGATGCGATCGACCAGCATCATCAGGAGGTTGCCGGCCATTGTTCCCATCAGGGGCAGCGACATGCCCACCACTTCGCGCGCCAAGCCGAGGTCGAGCTTTCGGGGCGACGTCGTCATGCTGCCTCTTGTTCCGTGTTGAAGTGCTCGGCGCTGCGCCGAAGAGCATCCATCAGCTCCGAAGGATCGAACCCTTGCGTTGCCGCCAGGAGGCACAGCAAGCGGTCATATGGTATCTGGCGAAGCCGATACAGAGACCGAAGGTCAAGATCGCCACGAGCGCGTTGCCGACTAGCTGGCCGACGAGCACACCGCTGGCCCCGTATTGCGCAGCGCCGAAGAGAACGAACGGCACAGTACCCACGCTTGCACGCGTCCAATTGGCGACCGCGGAGAACAACGGTTTGCCCATGACGTTAAAGACGGGTAGCGCCACGAACTGAAGTCCGATCAAAGTCCAGTTGATTCCGCCGACTGTGCAGAACAGGACGACCAAGTCATGCCCGGGGGGCTGCAGTTGGAAGGCGGACGCAATGGCCTCGGAAAACGCGTAGAGGAGCGACGAGGAGACCAAGCCGAAGGCCAGAACCAACAGAGCGCCCGACCGGATGGTTGCCACCACGCGGTCGTTCCGTTGCGCCCCCAGGTTCTGCCCCAGGATCGGCGCAATGGCGCTGGGCAACGCGAAGTACGTTCCAAAGGATAGCTGGAGCACGCGATCAGCCACGGTGGCTCCGGCAAGGACGTCGGGACCGAATCCCGCCATCCGGCTGAAGACGTAGGCTGCTGCCGCGCCCGGTGCAATATTGCTCAGTACGGTGGAGAGCGCGAGCAAGAAAGCGCTGCGCAGTTGCTTCAGCACAGCAGCGGCAGGAGCGGCACGAATCAGTTGCAGCATGAGTACGAAGTACATCCCGGTGGCGAGAACCACCATCCTCGAGACAGCGTACGAACTCGCCGCGCCCGCCAGCCCCATCTCGGCGTACCCGATCAGGATCGGGTCGATGGCAACTGCCACTGCAGTGCCACTGAGCACTACGATCATTGCCCGATTGTTCTGGCCGTGAGCGAGCAGAATGTATATGCAGATCTGCCCCAGCGCCATGGCGACGAAAGCTGGCGCCAGCATCCGCAGGTACTTGGCCGCAGATACGAGGACGTTGGCCTCGGCACCGAGAAAACGCAAAGCCGGATCTGCAAAAGCCAGTAACAGAAGCGAGACGATCAGTGTGAGTGCGAGCATGCCGATCACGCCGGCATAGGCGACCGTCCGCGCTGCATCGGGCTGTCCGGCGCCCACTTGGCGCGACATGATCGTCATCACCGCGGTCGATAGACCCAGGCACAGCGAGATCACGATGAACTGCCAGACGCTCACAAGTCCCACACCCGCTATCGCATCCGGATCCCCGGCGCGAGCCAGCCAGTACAGAGCGAGTATGTCCACCACGTACAGTGACAAGAGACTGATCGAATTCGTGAGGGTCACGCGCACGAGGTGTCGCGTGACGGACCCGTGTGTGAACTTGGCTTTCATCGACGACCTCACAAAAAATTCGCGACCATGGCAGAGACATCCTCTTCAATTCGATTCAATCCGCCGCACGCGAACCGGCTCAGCTAGCGGCCGCGCCCCGTGGGCAGGGCGTCGTACGCCGAGCGCCCATGGGCCACTTTCCGCTCGAAACGCTCAGCCGCGGACCATCGAGTGGAAGTTCGCACGTCAGAATGCAGACAGTCTGCATGGAAATCCCCTTCCTCATGTTGCGATTCCGATCTCGCGATAAAAAGACGCCGCAGATTCGAGCTCTACGAGTCTCTGATTGCGAACGGCGATGAACCGATTAGCGACCCGCTCAGTGAACTCCCGGTCGTGCGACACCAGCACGCACGTGGCTTTGTGCTCGATGATTTCCGACTCCAGCTGTTCCTGCCCTTCGATGTCCACGTGATTGGTGGGTTCATCCAACAAATAGAAGTTCGGCTCCGTGAGTCGCAGGACAAGGAGCAACAAGCGCACTCGCTGCCCGGCGCTCAACGTCGCGATTTCCCTGTCGTGGGTGTCGAGCTTGAATCCGGCGCCGACCAGCAGCGAAGTCACGCGATTCAGCGGAAAGCCAAACAAGCTATTTACGTAATTGGCTGCGCTGCACCCGTGAGGAAGCTGTGTGAGCATCTGGTCCAGATAGCCATACGTGACACTGGGTGTGACTGAAATGCCCCCAGCCTTTCCCTCTTCCCGGTCGCAGATTGCTCGATGAATTCGCTCGATGAGCTGGCTCTTGCCAATTCCATTGCGACCGAGCACGGCGATGCGCTCGCCCTGTCGGATCTCCAATTTGGGAATGTGGATGAGCGGGTCACCGCGAGGCGAAGCAATGACGACATTCTCGAAGGTGACCAAGACTTGCGCATGGGTGCCGCGGTTCGCAAGCCGAATGTCTCGGGCTGCCTCACGATGGATGGGGGTCGAGACCTTCTCCAGTTGCTCCACGCGCTTCGAAAGCTGCATCGAACGCTTCAGCGCGGTGTCGCTGTGCTTGTTGTTACCTATCTGTCGGAGGTGGTGAGCGCTCCGCTTCAACCTGTCGATCTGCTGCTGTTCGCGTTCTCGTCGGCTCTCCGCTGCCGCGTCGTCTGCTGCCAGCAGTTGTACGGCCCGGGAATACGAGTGCGGATAGAGCCGAGAGTTTGAGGAGCGCAGGAACAGGGTTTGCTCAGTGACGTTGTCCAAGAACCGCCGGTCATGGCTGACGATGAGCATCGGCGTGTCTCGACCGGCATCGGCGATCCACCGTTCCAGCATTGCCATCTTCTCCAGGTCCAGGAAGTTTGTCGGTTCGTCGAGAACCCAAAGCTGAGGTTCGTCCAGCCAAGCACGCGCCAGGAGTGCGAACCGTTGCCAGCCACCACTCAGCTGCGCCATAGGACGCTCGCGGATGGCCTCAGGAACTTCGAGCTGATCGAGAAGATAGCTGATCTGCCAGCTGCGGCTTTCCATCTCATCCCGCGGAATCGCCGTCGCTACGCATTCCTTGAATCCGCATCCGAGAAGATATTCTGGTGTGTGCTGATCCAGGACCGCGACCTTCAAGCCTCGTTGCATGGTTATCGAACCGCGGGTCACTTCCAGTTCGCCGCGCAGACATTTAACCAGGGTTGACTTGCCGGCCCCATTGATGCCGACGATACCCACCTTTTCTGCGCGATCAATGCGCAGGTTGACTTCTTCGAACAGGGAGGTGGAGTAACCGTATCCGACGTCGCTCACGAGAAGCATGCTCATATTTAGCTCGTTCTCGAACGACGGAACAGTACGTTGGCGGAAAGGGCAAACAGGCTCGCCATTAACCACGCAGCAGGCCACGACCACAATTTCGCAATGATTGGCGTAAAGTACGGCGCGACGAACAACGCTGTATAGACTGCTGTATTGCACATGCCCAATGCAGTGCCGACGCGACGGATCCCTACCTGTACGGCGAGTTCCGCATTCGCGATACCAGTCCAGGCCGACACGCATATGCCAGACACGATGAGCAACGCGGCAGTGATCACCAGCTTGATCGAACTGTCGACGGGCAACAGATCCATGAAGAACAGGGACAGCGCCAAGATCGCAAAGGACACGGCAACCAGCAGGCTACACCGGATCAGATAGAACGGCCGGTTACCATGCTTGTCAGTCCAGCGTCCGCTCCAGATTCGCGCCACGATTGCGCCCGACTGAATGGCGATCATGACACTGGCGGTCATGAAGATCCCGGCATTGCAGACGTCGTGCAGGAAGATCGATGCGAACGTGATGACGGCGAACTGCGGGACACTGAACAGACCGATTGCGGCGATCAGCCGCCATATCTTCAGGTCGCGCAATGGGCTGGGAGCCACTTCGGCGCGGTGCTCAGTTTCCCCAACGCTGCTTGCCTCCCTCTTGACCCCAGCCTCTTGGCCGGGTTTCTCGGGCGGCTCGTGGAGCCACACCCAGGTGAGGCCGGCCGCTACAATGGCCCCGAACGCCAACACCGCGAACGTCGCATCAAAGCCGTACCGCGACGCGACAATAGGCAGCAGCAACGCCCCTATCCCCCCGCCCAACGGGTAGGCAATTTGCCGAATGCTCATGGCAAAGCCCTGTTCGTTATTCTTGAACCATGACATCACCGCACGGCCGCTCGATCCGTTGACGCTCCCGCCAAGCAAACCGACAATGAACAAACCCAGCGCCAACTGCCACGGGCCAGGAACATGGGCGGGCGTCGGCGAACCGAATAGGGCGAACAGGCATAACATCAGAGATGTTGCGCCCAGACCAATCAGCAGCACGCGCCTATCTCCCCAGCGGTCGGTCAGCAGCCCCCAGGGTATTTCGCTGACTGCAATCCCCAAGCCGAGCAGGCCGAGTGCCAATCCCAGCTGATCGTTCGACAGGTTGTAATTCATCCGCATAAGCACGGATGTGGTGGGCAAACCCTGGAACACCGCAGCGAAACTCGCGTTTGCCAAAACGCCTAAACCCAGGATCTTCCAGCGATGCCGGTCGCCATACTATGCGGAAGACTGTTCGATTATTGATTTTTGTTCAACCATTTCTGCCACTCCTTGAGGAAAGCCAACGGCTTCTCGATTAAAGACTGTGCGGGTGACTCGGGTTTGAGTCCAATCACAAATAGTGCAGCCAACACCAACAGCAACGACAACGACAACGCATCGATCAAACCGAATGCCTCACCTAGAATCAGCACGGCGATCGCCATCGCCGACAAGGGCACGAAGGCCATGTGCACTCCTGCAGCAACAGCGGAGATTTTCGACAGACCCGCATAAAACAGGCTGAAGCCGATTACGGTCACCACTACCCCGTAATAAGCCAACAGCCACCATAGCTTCGGTGATATACTGCGGAAATCGAATGATGCCGCTTCATACAGCGCACCGGGCATGAACAGCGCTACCCCGATCAAGATCACCCAGCAGGTGACGGTGACGGCAGGCAAGCTTAAGCCGGACAATTTGCCAATCACCGAAAACATCGCTTCGCAAAACACCGCGCACAAGATCAGCAGCATACCCACCACGCCCACACCGAAGCCGCCGCCGTCGGCGGAGCGCAACTCCAATAACACTGCACCCAATACCGACAAACCGATGCCAATCGCATAGCGCTGATTCAATTTTTCATGCAGCAGCCACACCGACAACAAGGCATTGACCGCGGGCAGCATTCCAAAAATCACACCAGCATTGACCGCTGCCGTGCGCTTCAAACCCAGCAACAAGCAAACCGAGAACAAAAATATTCCGAAAAACGCCTGCGCACCAAGCAACAACGCCACCTTGCGTGGAGGCAACCGCAAAGACCCCGCCAACATACGGTTTAGCGGCACAATGAATAACAAGGCGACCGCAAACCGTATGAACGAAGCCAAAAACACTGGCACCTCGACGCTAACGACTTTGCCGACGGCAACCGAGCTCCCGACTATGCACATGGCCAGTATTACCTGAACATGACCAATAATTTCTGGATGTAACATCGGTGTATTGCCTCTTCTCCATATTTGCATATGCAACCTGTATGTAACGTGGGAAATTTATCCAATAGCTTTAATTCATATTGCCTGACGTGAGGCCGTGGTCAATCGATATGAGTTATGGGCACCCAAGCTGGTTTGCGGGTTCACGATGCGCAACCAGTGTGTCAGCTTTGAAATGTTCATGGCATCATCTCCATATGATCATCCAGGCAAATTTGCAACCTGCACCGGCGTTGTTGCATAAATCCCGAACCACATAGTGTGCTGATGTTTGTGCGCACAACAACGGCGATGCAAGCGCTGCTGCCAGTCGCGACACGGCCCGGGTACATCCCCGACCATTTGCCAGGGAACATGCGCAGAGACACCAGCCAACGAGCCGAGCCCAAGGCGACCTACCGTGTCAGGAACTGGGCGCAGTACAACGTCGGGCTGATTGCCAGAGGAGATATCGCGGTGTGGATCGACAAGAACCTTCTGACGCCCGCACCGGCTGCGGATGTCTCCAGGCGCGCACGCCCGATCGTCTACCCGAACGCCGTCATCCAAGGCTTGCTCAGTCTCAAGCAGGTGTTTGATCTGCCGCTGCGTGCGCTGCAAGGATTCGCTCAAAGCCTGCAAGTCGTCTTGCCCGCGCTGCGCCCGGATGAGCCACTGCACTTGGCCGTTGACAGCACGGGCCTCAAGCTCTACGGCGAGGGCTGATGGAAGGTGCGCACACATGGCTGGTCCAAGCGCCGCACTTGGCGCAAGGTCCATCTGGCGATGGACACAAGGACCGGCCAGATTTGCGCGGCGCTGATGACCCACCAGGAGATGGGCGACAGCGAGGCCCTGATCGATTTGCTTGAGCAGATTCCGTGCGAAACACCGATTGACATCGTCGGCGGCGATGGCGCCTACGACACCAAAGCGTGCCACGCGCAGATTGCCGCGCGCAA
>NZ_AFAL01000369.1 GCF_000193225.1 Verminephrobacter aporrectodeae subsp. tuberculatae At4
AGCAAAAACGCCGCAGTCGGTCACGGTCCGGAAGGCGGACCTGTCTTGGGCAGGCGGGCGCGGGCTTGCCCGACGGGTCTTGAAGAAGGGGCGGGTGTGCTCCATGCTCTCCCGCATCCGCCGTGGCATCGCCTGGCTCGCGCTCTGCGGCTGCGCGCAATGGGCCGCCGCGTGGCCCGACAGGCCCATCACCCTGGTCGTTCCCTGGGCGCCCGGCGGCTCGGCGGACATTCTGGCGCGCGCGCTGGCCGAGCAACTCGCCAAGTCGCTCGATCAGGCGGTGATCGTCGACAACCGTGCGGGGGCGTCCGGCAACATAGGCTCGCATTTCGTTGCCCGGGCCCGGCCCGACGGCTACACGCTGCTCATCGGCTCGATGAGCACGCACGCCATGAACCCGGCCCTGATGACGACCATGCCTTTCCGCGGCGTCGAGGACTTCACGCCCATTGCGCAGCTGGCGAACGTGATCAACACCATGGTGCTCCACCCGTCCGTTGCGGCGACGAACGTGCAGGAGCTCATCGCTTACGCCAAGGCCCACCCTGGCCGGCTGGCCTACGCATCGGCCGGCCCCGGTTCGACAAACCATCTGAGCGCCGCGCTGTTCGAGAGCGCCGCCGGCGTGCAGATGCTGCACGTGCCGTACCAGGGCGGCGCGCCCGCCGTGCTGGGCACCGTGGCGGGCCAGACGCAGGTGCTTTTCTCAGCCGGCACGCAGACGCTGGCGCACGTCAGGGCCGGCAGGCTGCGCCTGCTGGGCGTGACCGAGGCCCGGCGTTCGCCGCTGCTGCCCGACGCGCCAACGCTCGCCGAAACGCTGCCCGGCTACGCGCTCGGCGTGTGGTACGGGGTCTTCGGTCCGGCAAACATGTCCCGGGACTTGGTGGACAAACTCAACGCCGGGATCAACAAGGCGCTGGACCAGCCAAAGGTCCGCAGCCGCATGCAAGCGCTTGGCGTGGAGATCGTGCAAGACACCCCGGAGCACTTTGCCAGGCTGCTGCGCGACGACGCCGCGCGCTACGGCAGCCTGGTGCGCGAGCTGGGAATCAAAAATGAGTGAGCCGTGCCCGGGCAGAGAATGCCCCCTTTGTGCAAGCTGAAACCCAAGGAGACCGAGTTTTGCAGAACGAGATCACCCGCAAACTGGCGGAAATCATTTCGACCATCCGCTGCCACGGCGATTTCTACGCCTCGGGCCGGACCGCGATCATCATGCCGAATCTGGACGTGGATGGCGTTGGCCGCATCGCGCTACCCCTGCTCGACGTTCAGGGCGATGCGCTGGTCCGCGCAGCCGATCGCGCGCCCTATGGCCGCGGCGAAGATACGCTCGTCGACACTGCGGTTCGGCGAACCTGGCAGATCGACGCCGACCGCATCCATCTCTCCGGGGACGACTGGCCCCGGACGCTGGAGCGCATCGTTGCCCAGGCAGCAGACGGATTGGGGGTGACCGCCCCCGTGACGGCGCAGTTGTACAAGCTGCTGATCTACGACACCGGGAGCTTCTTCGTCGAGCACCGCGACACGGAGAAGGCCCCGGGGATGTTCGCCACCCTGGTGCTGGCGCTGCCCTCGGCGAGCAGCGGCGGGGAACTCGTCGTCCGCCACCGGGGGCGTGAGGTGTGCCTCGATCTGGGGGGCAGTGACTCGGCCGTGGTGTCGTTTGCCACGTTCTACGCGGACTGCGTGCACGAGGTGCGCCCCGTCACATCGGGGTTTCGCCCGGTCCTCATCTACAACCTCGTGCGCACCAAGGGGCGCCAAGCGTCGGCGCCACCGGTGTACGACAAGGAGCAATCTGCGATTGCCGCGTTGCTGCGGCGCTGGGGCGACGACGCCCAGGCTCAGGACGTGGCCGATGGCGGCGCGCCGAAGAAAGTGATCTACCCGCTGGAGCACGCGTACACGCAGGCGGAGCTGGCGTTTGGTGCATTGAAGAACGCCGACGCCGCTGCCGCGAGCGTGCTCGTGCGCGCTGCCGCCGAAGCGGATTGCGAGCTGTACCTGGCGCTGGTATCGATCGAGGAGATGGCAAGCGCCGAGTACATCGGCTACGGACGCGACTACGGCCGCCGCCATCGTGACTGGGACGAGGACGAGGAGGGCGAGGACGACGATGACGGCGACGGCGAAGACTACGAGGTCGGCGACATCATCGAAAGGGATCTCACGGTATCGGATTGGCGGCACCCCGACGGGAGCCGGCCGGCGATCCATTCCCTGCCTTTCCAGGAGGACGAGCTCTGCCCTCCCGAATACTTCGACGATCTCGAGCCTGACGAGCAGCATTTCCACGAGGCCACCGGCAACGCCGGGGCGACCCTGGAGCGCACTTACCGGCAGGCCGCCTTCGTGCTGTGGCCCCGGGCGCAACGCATGGACGTGCTGAGCAGTGCCGGCCTTCATGTGACCTTGCCGTACTTGCGGGACCTGGCTGCACGCTGGGAACGCAGTGGCGCGGATCAGGGCGCGCCCCTCTGGTGCGAAGCGCATGCGCTCGCAGCGTGCATGCTGCGCGACTGGCCGGGAGTGGAAGACAGCTTCGCGGCCAATTCCGCCGACAAGGTCAACAGCATGCTCAAGAGCCTGGCGCAGCTGCGCGACACGGAGTCGCTCGACGCCCTGTTGTCCATCCTGCCGGGGATATACAACGGCGGCGAAAACAAGGCCCTGGCCGGTGCCGCGCGCCTTCTGCCTGCTGCGCGCGTGGCAGAGTGCGTGGGGCAGATCATTGCCTGGAATGCGCAGCCCATTCCCGGTATCTGCGCCGATTTGCTGCTGCACATGTGCAGCAGTGGCCCGTTCGGTGATTCTCCCGAACTGCTGCACCCCGCCGCGACGGTGCTCGTGCAGACGCTGACCGGGCAACGCACCAACCCCGCGCGCCCCGGCTACTCCCGCCGCCCGGAACCCGTCACGTCCGGCCTGGTTGAAGACCTGTTCAGGATGCTCGCAGGGATAGCCGCGCCGGCACTCGACGCACTCGCGCTCGCGCACGTCCTGCAGCATCCCGTGCCCTATGACCTGGACGCGGTGCTCGTTCCGGCCGTTCTGGCGCTGAGCGAGCGCGCATCCATGGTGCAGATGGCCAGCGTGCAGCGCATGCGTGCCGCGTGCCTCACGCATCTGCGCAAGCGCATCGGCGAGTCCTTGCAGCCCCCGAAGGACTTTGCGCGAGCGAATTCGTTGCGCTGCGCTTGCCGCGATTGCGCCGAGCTCGGGCGCTTCCTGGAGGACCCGCAGCGCGAGAGGTGCGTCCTCAAGGCGGGCCAGGCGGTACGCGGCCACGTGGAGGACAGCATCCGCACAGCGGCGTGCGACCTGGATTGCGAGACCAGCCAAGTCGGAAGGCCGTACAGCCTGATCTGCACCAAGAACCAGGCCAGCTACCAGCGGGGCGCGCAACAGCGCATGGACGATCTGCGCAAGTGCGCACGCATGGAGGCCGACGGCACGAACGGCGGCCCGGCCGGGGAAGGTGCAGGGCCGTCGAATCCCGATTAGATCTTCTGCGTGGACATGAAGTTGTCGTAGTGCCCTTCGGCAAAGCGGAACCACAGGATCTGGCTGCGCTGGAAGACGCGCATGTCGGCGTAGATTTTTTTCCACGCGGGGTTCTTGGTGTCGTTTTCCGCGAAGACTTCCATCGAGGCACTGAACGCTGCCTTGAGCACGGCCTGCGGGAACGCCAGCACCTTGGTTTTGGCGGCGACCAGTTGCGTGAGGGCCGTGGGGTTCAGCGCGTCGTATTTGGCCAGCATGTCGGTATGGGCCATGTGGGAGGCGGCTTCGACGATGGCCTTGTTCTCGGCCGACAGGCCGTCAAAGGCCTTGTTGTTGATGAAGAGGTCTATTCCCGGCCCACCCTCCCACCAGCCGGGGTAGTAGTAGTACGGGGCGACCTTGTTGAAGCCCAGTTTCTGGTCGTCGTAGGGGCCGACCCACTCGGCGGCGTCGAGCGTGCCCTTTTCCAGCGCCTGGTAGACCTCGCCGCCGGGGATGCTCTGCGGCACGGCGCCGAGCTTTTGCATCACTTCGCCGACCAAGCCACCACCCAGGCGCATCTTCAGGCCCTTGAAGTCGGCGGGGGAGTCGATTTTCTTGCGGTACCAGCCGCCCATCTGGGCGCCGGTGTTGCCGCCGGCAAAGCTGATGATGTTGTAGGCGCTGTAGAACTCGTTCATCAGCTTGCGGCCGTTGCCATGCAGCATCCAGGCGTTCAGCTGGCGTGCGTTGAAGCCGAAGGGAATCGCCGATCCGAGTGCGAACGCCGGGCTCTTGCCGTAGAAGTAGTACGGCGCCGTGTGCGCCATTTCCACGGTGCCTTCCTGCACGCCATCGACCACGCTGAAGGGCGGCATCAACTCGCCACCGGCGTGCACGGAGATCTCGAATTTGCCGC
Source organism: Verminephrobacter aporrectodeae subsp. tuberculatae At4 (assembly GCF_000193225.1). Lineage (GTDB taxonomy): Bacteria > Pseudomonadota > Gammaproteobacteria > Burkholderiales > Burkholderiaceae_C > Acidovorax > Acidovorax aporrectodeae. Next base: position 4,412 of record NZ_AFAL01000369.1, read on the forward strand.
CCGACATCGCCTTCACGGCCTTGGTGAACACGTCGGCCGCGCCGAAGATGGTGTCCAGCGACTTGGGAAAACTCGAGGCCAGGCGCCAGCGGATGGCGGTCTGCGCGTGCACGGCGGGCGCTGCGCTTGCGGCCAGAACACCGGCGATGCCCGCGTGCTTGATGATTGAACGACGATCCATGGAATTTCTTCTCCGATTCATTGATTGCAAAGCCTGGGCAGCCCGCGTTGTGTTGTGTCACGGGGGGTCTTGCCCGGGCCCATTGTAGGAACATGGTCCCGGGGACTTTCGCGGGTTTTCCCGGGCAAACCGCACCGCAGGCCGGCGCGCAATCAGGCAGCGCCGTGTGCGGGAAAGCGTGCGGCGATCGCCGCGCCGATGCCTGCCGCGTCCAGCCCCTGGAGCGCGAGCAACCTGGCCGGGTCGCCATGCCCGATGAACTGGTCGGGCAGACCCAGTTGCAGCACCGGGCGCACGATGCCTGCGGCGTTCAGCGCCTCGGTGACCGCGCTGCCGGCGCCGCCCATGACGCAGCCCTCTTCCAGCGTGACCAGGGCGTCGTGCCGCTCGGCGACCGTGCGCAGCAGGGCCTCGTCGAGGGGCTTGACCCAGCGCATGTTGAGCACGCTGGCGTCGAGCGCCTCGGCCGCTTCCAGCGCGGGGTAGAGCAGGCTGCCGAACGCCAGGATGGCAATGCGCGGCGCCTTGGCCGGCGGCGTTGCCTTGCGCTCGCGGCGGATCTCGCCCTTGCCGAACGGCAGGCTATCCAGCCCGTCCAGGGGCACCACACCGGCGCCGCTGCCGCGCGGGTAGCGCACGGCCACGGGGTGGTTCTGTTCAAAGGCGCTGCTCAGCAGTTGGCGGCACTCGCGCTCGTCCGCGGGGCAGGCCAGGCTCATGTTGGGAATGCAGCGCAGGAACGCAATATCGTAGGCGCCGGCGTGCGTCGCGCCGTCGGCGCCCACGAGGCCCGCGCGGTCGAGCGCAAACACCACGGGCAGGTTCTGCAAGGCCACGTCGTGGATCAGTTGGTCGTAGCCGCGTTGCAGGAAGGTCGAGTAGATCGCCAGCACGGGTTTGGCACCCTCGCAGGCCATTCCGGCGGCAAAGGTCACGGCATGCTGCTCGGCGATGCCCACGTCGTAGTAGCGCTCGGGAAAGCGTTTTTCGAATTCGACCATCCCCGAGCCCTCGCGCATCGCGGGCGTGATGCCGACCAGGCGCGCGTCTTGCGCCGCCATGTCGCACAGCCACTGGCCGAAGACCTGCGTGAAGCTGAGCCGGGGCGCAGCGCTGCCCTTGACCAGTCCCACGGCGGGGTCGAACTGGCCCGGGCCGTGGTAGGCCACGGGGTCGGTCTCGGCGAGTTTGTAGCCCTGGCCCTTCTTGGTCACCACGTGCAGGAACTGCGGGCCCGTGAGGCTTTTGATGTTCTCCAGCGTGGGGATCAGCGAATCGAGGTCATGCCCGTCGATCGGCCCGATGTAGTTGAAGCCGAATTTCTCGAACAGCGTGGCCGGCACCACCATGCCCTTGGCCTGCTGCTCCAGGCGTTTGGCAAACTCCAGCAAGGGGGGCATGGGGCCCAGCACGGTCTTGCCCACGTTCTTGGCCGCGGCGTAGAACTGCCCGCTCATGAGCTGCGCCAGATAGCGGTTGAGCGCGCCCACCGGCGGGCTGATGCTCATGTCGTTGTCGTTGAGTATCACGAGCAGGTTGCAGTCCGCAACGCCCGCGTTGTTCAGCGCCTCGAAGGCCATTCCCGCGCTCATCGCGCCGTCGCCGATGACGGCCACGGCGTGGCGCTTCTCGCCCTGGCGCTTGGCGACCATGGCCATTCCCAGCGCGGCCGAGATGCTGGTGCTCGAATGCGCCGTGCCGAAGGCGTCGTACGCGCTCTCGGTGCGTTGCGGAAAGCCCGAGATGCCGTCGAGCTGGCGCAGCGTGTGCATGCGCTCGCGCCGGCCGGTCAGGATCTTGTGCGCGTAGGTCTGGTGGCCCACGTCCCATATCAGGCGGTCGTGCGGGGTGTCGAACACATGGTGCAGCGCCAGCGTCAGTTCCACCGTTCCCAGGTTGGAGCTCAGGTGGCCGCCGGTCCGCGAGACGCTCTCGAGCATGAAGCCACGCAGTTCCGTGGCCAGGGTCTGGAGGTCTGCGCGCGTGAGCCGGCGCAGATCCGCAGGGTCATCAATGGTCTGGAGCAGGGGAAAGGACGGCATGGACATGGCGTGTCTCAACAGGAGCGGCGCACCAGCATGTCCGCCAATGCGGCCAGGGCGCGGGCATCGGGCAGGCCGCTGCGCGCCAGCGCGGCATGCGCCTGCTCGAGCAGTTCCTGCGCCTGCGCCTGCGCGCGGTCCAGACCGAGCAGCGAGACGTAGGTGGGCTTGGCCGCGGCCGCGTCCTTGCCTGCGGTTTTGCCGAGGGTGGCCGAATCGGCGACCACGTCGAGGATGTCGTCCACCACCTGGAACGCCAGCCCCATGGCCGCGCCATAGTCGGACAGCGCTGCGTAGACGGTGGGATCTGCGATGGGGTCTGCATGGCCGCAGATGGCGCCCATGAGCACGCTGCCCTGCAGCAGCGCGCCGGTCTTGAGGCGGTGCATCTGGCGCAAGCGGTCCTCGGTGAGCGCCGCGCCCACGCTGACCAGGTCGATCGCCTGCCCGCCCGCCATGCCGCCCGACCCCGCGGCGCGCGCCAGCAGGCGGCACAGGGCGGCCTGGGTCGCGGCGGGAATGGCGCTGTCATCGGGCGTGAGCAGCTCGAACGCCAGCGCCTGCAAGGCGTCTCCCGCGAGCAGGGCCTGCGCCTGGCCAAAGCGCACGTGCACCGTGGGCTTGCCGCGGCGCAGCACGTCGTCGTCCATGCAGGGCATGTCGTCGTGCACCAGCGAATAGGCGTGGATCAGTTCCACCGCGCAGGCCGCCCGCAGCGCCGCAGCGTCGAACGTGGCGCGGGCCTTGCCGCCGCACACCGCCTCGTGCGCTGCCAGCACCAGCAGGGGCCGCAGGCGCTTGCCGCCATCGAGCACGGCGTAGCGCATGGCGTCGCCCAGCCCCGCGGGGGCACCATGCCCGACCCAGTGCGACAGGGCCTGCTCCACGTGGGCCAGGCGCTTGTGGCTCCAGAGGGGCAGGTCGAATGACCGGTCCGGGGAGGAAGGCGTGGGCAGCGCGCTCATTCCTGCGTCCAGGGTTGCAGCTGGCCATCGTCGAGCACCTTGATCTGGTCTTGCACGGCGTCCAGGCGCTCGCGGCAAAAGGCCAGCAAGCTGGCGCCGCGCTGGTAGCCGGTGAGCATCTGGTCCAGCGGCAGCTGACCCGACTCGATGCGTGCCATGAGTTGCTCCAGCTCTTGCAATGCGGCCTCATAGCTGGCGGGTTCGGCGGGGGAAGCGGGGAGAGCCTTGGGCATGCAGGGGCGGCAGAGCGCGCAGGTGGCAAAGCCGTGATTCTAGTGTCGCGGTATGCAAAAAATGCGCGTTGCCGCCCGGGTTTTGATACATGCAGGAGGGGCGTTGGAATACCCCCACGATCCATAAATCTATAATCCCACCTCCCGTCGAGCCGGCCACCCGGGCCACCTGGAGACACAAGCCAGGTGACCACAGGCCGGTTTCTTTTTTCTCCAGATGCGCCCCGGCGCACCTCCCTGTGGGGAGTCTTTAGGTCAGGTCACCCATGTCTGATTTAAGTCTTCAACTGCAGCAGGCTGCAAGCCAACTACCCGTTTCGAGCTACTTTGACGACGCGCTCTTCCAGCGCGAGCGGGACACCCTTTTTCAGCGCGGGCCGCGCTATGTGGGGCACCAGCTGTCCGTGCCCAACCCGGGCGACTACCACGCCCTGCCCCAGGAGGGCGGGGGCCGCGCCCTGGTGCGCAACGCCCGGGGCGGCGTCGAGCTCATCTCGAACGTCTGCCGCCACCGCCAGGCCGTCATGCTCCAGGGCAGGGGGTCGTTGCACACCCGGCAAAAGGGCAGCGCGGACGGCAACATCGTGTGCCCCCTGCACCGCTGGACTTACAGCCCCGAGGGCGAACTGCTGGGCGCGCCGCACTTTGCGCACTCCCCCTGCCTGAACCTTGGCAACTATCCGTTGCACGAATGGAATGGTTTGCTGTTTGAAGACAATGGTTACAGCGTGGAAGCCGATTTGGCGCAACTGGGTCCGCGTGCCGACCTGAACTTCGACGGCCACGTTCTGGACCATGTGGAACTGCACGACTGCCACTACAACTGGAAAACCTTTATCGAGGTCTATCTGGAGGACTACCACGTCGGCCCCTTCCACCCGGGCCTGGGCAGCTTCGTGACCTGCGACGACCTGCGCTGGGAGTTTGGCAGGAACCACTCGGTGCAGACGGTGGGTGTCGCGAACCGCCTGGGCAAGGCCGGCAGCCCCGCTTACGAGCGCTGGCAGAAAGCCCTGCTGACCTACCGCGAAGGCAGGCCGCCCAAGCACGGAGCCATCTGGCTCACGCTGTACCCGCACATCATGCTCGAGTGGTATCCGCACGTGCTCACGGTCTCCACGCTGCACCCCGTCAGCCCGGGCAGGACGCTGAACGTGGTGGAGTTCTACTACCCCGAGGAAATCGCCGCCTTCGAGCGCGAATTCGTCGAGGCGCAAAGAGCCGCCTACCTGGAAACCTGCGCCGAGGACGACGAGATCGGCGAGCGCATGGACGCCGGCCGCAGGGCCTTGCGCGCGCGTGGCGACAACGAAGTGGGGCCCTATCAGAGCCCCATGGAAGACGGCATGCAGCACTTTCACGAGTGGTACCGCAGGGCCATGGGCGCGGCACCTCGGCACGGTTGACGAAGGTCCATGGAGCGCCCAGCCTGCGCGCTGGGCGTTTCTCTGTCCGGGCTTGGAATCAGGCTGCTGCAGCGCGCGGTTGTTGCGGCGGCGTCGGCGCGACTTGAACGGCCAGCCGCAGGCCCAGCGCCTGGAGCACGGCCGAAAGGCTGCGCAGTTCGGGATTGCCCTGGGACGATAGCGTGCGATAGAGCTGGTTCGCGTTCAGCTCGGCTTCCCGGGCAAGAGCACGCACACCACCGTGCGCCTGCGCCATCTGGCGCAGCGCAACCAGCAGATCCGCGGGCTCGCCATCTTGCAAAAGCTGATTCAGGTACTCGGCCGCAAATGCCGGGTCTTCCTTGAACAACTCGGCCATGGCTTCGTCGTGGCTTCGATCTTTCATGCTGACCTCCGTTGCCAATCTCTCCAATACCCCATGGCGCGCTTGATGTCGGCGTCTTGGGAGCCCTTGTCACCTGCGCACAGCAGCAGCACTACCACGGCCCCGGCCTGGGCGTAGTAGACGCGGTAGCCCGGCCCCTGGTCGATCCGCAACTCCCACACGCCATCCCGGCAAAACTTGTGGTCGCCAAAGTTGCCCGCTTCCACGCGGTTCACGCGCTTGAGCACCTGGCCTTTTGCGATAGGGTCACGAATCTTCCTGAACCAGTCCTGAAACGGGTCGCCCCCGTCCTCGGTGATGTAGTGGCGGACGGTGAACATGGATGGATTATCGTTTTAAAACGATGCAAGGCAAAGGTGCGCGGCAGGTTTGGCCGCTTACGCTTGGTTTGCGGCTGGTTTTTTCTCGAGGTCATCGATCAGCGCATCTGCAGTGGCAAAGCGCGCGCGGCGGCTCTCGATGATCTCGCGGGCCTCGGCCATGGCAGCGCGGGTGCTGGCATTCGGTGCCTTGATCGCAAACGGCAGTTCCTTGTCGGCCACGACGCGAGTCAGGAGGCTGCGGACCGCGTCGGAGACGGTCAGGCCCATCGAGGCCAGCGTTTGCGTAGCCTGCGCCTTGACGTTCTCGTCCACGCGGACGTGAAGCACGGTAGTAGCAGCCATGAGTGACTCCTGTGGTATTCCGATTCAAGGCGCAGTGTATTTGGACCCGAACCCTGGTCGAAAGCTCTGTGTTGCAGCCTTGCATGGGCTGGCATCCGTCTGACTGCCCACACCCTACACTGCGGACATGGACCTCTTGATCCTGGGCATTGAATCTTCTTGCGACGAAACGGGCGTGGCGCTGGTCCGCTCGGCGGGCGGCGCCGTTCCCGCGCTGCTGGCGCACGCGCTGCATAGCCAGGTCGCCATGCACCGGGACTATGGCGGCGTGGTGCCCGAACTGGCGAGCCGCGACCATATCCGCCATGTGCTGCCCCTGATGACGCAGGTGCTGCGCGAATCCGGCGAGTCCTTGTCGAACGTGGACGTGCTGGCCTATACGCGCGGCCCCGGTCTGGCCGGGGCGCTGCTGGTGGGTGCCGGCGTGGCCTGTGCCCTGGGGGCGGCCCTGGACAGGCCGGTGCTGGGCGTGCACCACCTGGAGGGGCATCTGCTGTCGCCCTTTCTGAGCGCGGCACCGCCGGAGTTTCCCTTTGTGGCCCTGCTGGTATCGGGCGGCCACACGCAGCTGATGCGCGTGGACGGCGTGGGCCGCTACGGCTTGCTGGGCGAAACCATCGACGACGCAGCGGGCGAGGCCTTTGACAAATGCGCCAAGCTCATGGGCCTGAGCTACCCCGGCGGCCCCGCGCTGTCGCGGCTCGCCGAACACGGCAGTGCCACGGCGTTCAAGCTGCCACGGCCCATGTTGCACAGCGGCGATCTGGACTTTTCCTTTGCCGGCCTGAAAACCGCCGTGCTCACGCAGGCCAGGAAGCTGGGGGACAGCCTGGAGGCCCACAAGCCGGACCTGGCGGCGAGCACCGAGGCGGCGATCGCGGATGTGCTGGTCAGCAAGACCCTGGCCGCGCTCGGGCAGACCGGGATCGGGCGCGTCGTGGTCGCCGGTGGCGTGGGGGCCAACCGGCGCCTGCGCAGCCAGCTCGACGCCGCCTGCGCCGAGCGTGGGCTGCGCGTGCACTACCCCGAACTGCACCTGTGTACCGACAACGGCGCCATGATTGCGCTGGCCGCCGCCATGCGCCTGCAGGCCGGGCAGCAGGAGGCCAGCAGGGACTACGCGTTCGACGTCCGGCCCCGCTGGCCGCTGCGCTGATCTTCCCGGGAGCCCTGCGCCCCCGATGCGCACGCGCCGGGGGCGCTGCCATGCCACCCGATCCGACACTGTGGCCCGGGGCCAACGGTTCCTGCGGATGCGCGGCCCCGCGCGCGTGCCTGCGCCGGGCGGACGCCTCCATAAATTTCTCCGAACTGTCAAAGCATTGTCACGTGCGGCAAGCACAGTCCAGTTGTCTAGACAACCCAACGCACAGGAGCGAGCCATGCCAGCGGCACTTCATATCCATCGACTGAACAAGCATTTTCCCAATGGCCGGCAGGCCTTGCGCGATGTCAGCCTGACCGTACAGCACGGCGAGATGGTGGCGCTGATAGGCGCCTCGGGGTCGGGGAAATCCACGCTGCTGCGCCATGTGGCGGGTTTGGTCGCGGCTGACGCGCAGAGTCCCTCGCTGATCGAGATCGACGGCTGCTGCGTGCAGCAGGGCGGGCGCATCCACCACGACATCCGCAGGCTGCGCGCGCAGGTGGGCTTCGTGTTCCAGCAGTTCAACCTGGTCGATCGCCTGCCGGTGCTGATGAACGTGCTCGTCGGCCTGCTGCACCGCATTCCCCGGTGGCGCAGCTGGCTGCGCCTGTTCCAGCCGCAGGAGTGCGCGCTGGCGCTCGAGGCGCTGGCCCGCGTGGGCATTGCCGACTGCCACGCGCAGCGCGCGTCCACGCTGTCGGGCGGGCAGCAGCAGCGTGCGGCGATTGCGCGCACGCTGGTGCAGGGCGCCAAGGTGGTGCTGGCTGACGAGCCGATCGCGTCGCTGGACCCCGAGTCCTCGCGCAAGGTCATGGACATTCTGGCGCGCATCAACCGCGAGGACCGCTGTACCGTCATCGTCTCGCTGCACCAAGTGGACGTGGCGATCAAGTACTGCCCGCGCGTGGTGGCGCTGCACCATGGGCAGGTGGTGTACGACGGGGCTTCCTCTGCGCTCACGCCCGCGCTGCTGCGCCGCCTGTACGGCGTGCAAGCCGACGAGATCCTGGCGGACGCGGCGCCGCCCGCCGCAGCGCCCTGCGTCCCGTCCCCCACGCCGCAATGGACCATGGCCCCCGCAGCGGTCTGAGCGCGGGCCGCGGTTTTTCTTTCTTTTTTTTGAGGACTTCGCATGTTCAAGAAACTGTGTGCCGCCTTGGCTTTGGGCCTGGGTCTGTCCGGGGCCCAGGCCCAGGACGTCAACTTTGGTTTTATCTCGACCGAGACCTCGCAGAACATCCGGGCCGACTGGCAGCCGCTGCTCGACGACATGGAGCGGCAGACCGGCCTGAAGATCCACGCCTTCTTCGCGCCCGACTACGCCGGAATCATCGAAGGCATGCGCTTCAACAAGGTGCAACTGGCCTGGATGGGCAACAAGGCGGCGATGGAGGCAGTGGACCGCGCCAACGGCGAGGTGTTCGCGCAGATGGTCAACGCCAGCGGCGCGCAGGGCTATTACTCGCACCTGATCGTGCACCGGGACAGCCCGTACAACACGCTCGACGAGGTGCTGAAAAACGGCAAGTCGCTGAGCTTTGGCAACGGCGACCCGAACTCCACCTCGGGCTTTCTGGTGCCGGGCTACTACGCTTTTGCGCAGAACAAGGTCGATGCCAAGACGCATTTCAAGATCGTGCGCAGTGCGAACCACGAAACCAACGCGCTGGCCGTGGCCAACCGGCAGGTCGACGTGGCCACGAACAACAGCGAGAACCTGGAGAAGCTCCGGGAGCGCTATCCCGAGAAGTTCAAGGACATCAAGATCGTGTGGACCTCGCCGCTGATCGCGCTCGATCCGCTGCTCATGCACAAGGGGCTTGCCGAAGCCACGAAGGCGAAGATCAAGGATTTTTTCTACAACTACGCCAAGACCGACGCGCGCGAGAAGGAGATCGT
>NZ_AFAL01000368.1 GCF_000193225.1 Verminephrobacter aporrectodeae subsp. tuberculatae At4
CCATCACGCTGGCCGACAACGCGCTCACCGCGGGCAAAACCACAACCGTCACCATCACCTTCAGCGAACCCGTCACCGGCTTTGACACCAGCGACATCGTGTGCCCCAACGGCACGCTAAGCCCGCCAACGGCCAACGCCGAGCGCACGGTCTGGACGGCGACATTCACGCCCACGGCCAACGTCAGCGCCCTGGCCAATACCATCCGCGTGAACCTCGCCGGCATAACCGACGACGCAGGCAACACCGGTACCGGCAGCGCAGACAGCGCCAACTACAGCGTGGACACCCGGCCGGCAGACACCACGGGCCCAACAGCCACGGTCACACTGGCCGACACCCACCTGACCGTTGGCGAAACCACAACAGTCACCATCACCTTCAACGAGCCCGTCACCGGCTTCACGCGCGACGACGTCGTGCTCAGCGAGGCCAACGGCACATTCACCGACCCCACGACGAATGACCATGGCAGAACCTGGACGGCAACATTCACACCCACGGCCGGCGTCGAGAACAGCAGCAACACCATCGGCGTGAACCAGGAGGGCGTGCGCAACGCCGCAGGCCGCGCCGGCACCGGCCACGCCCATGGCCCCCGCTACCAGATCGACACCCGCGCCCCGGTGCTCGCCAGCGCCACGGTCAACGCCAGCCAGTTGGTGCTGCGCTACACCGAGGGGACCAGCCTGGACGCGACGCATATCCCGCCCACCACGGCCTTCACGGTGCGCGTCGATAACGTGCTCACCGCCGTCACCGCCATCGCGGTAGGCGCGCAGGAAAAGACCGTGAGCCTGACGCTGGCCACCGCTGTCACCAACGGCCAGGCGGTGAGCCTCGCCTACACCGACCCCACGGCCGGCAACGATGCCAACGCCATACAGGACGCGGCCGGCAACGACGCAGCCAGTTTCGCGGCCACGCCGGTGGACAACCACACCCCCGCGCCACCGGGTCCGGCTCCGGGTCCGGCTCCGAGTCCGGGTCCGGGTCCAGCCCCGAGCCCGAGCCCATCGCCCCCGGAAGGCCCGGCGCCCAAGGACAGCAAGGACACGGACGGCGACAGCATTCCCGACAGCCTCGAAGACCCGACCCCCGGCCTCCCCGGCCCCGACGGCGCAGCCCCCGTGGCCGGCGACGGCAACGGCGACGGCGTCCAGGACGGCACGCAGGCGGCAGTGGGATCGACCAGCGCCAGAGTCCGCGCCACCGCAGAGAGCGCGACCAGCACCCCCGTGACCCTGGTGGCAGGCAGCCAGGACGGCAAGGTCGATCCGGCCAGCGGCGCGCGCATCACCCGCCTGGCGCAAGAGGACGCCCCCGCCCAATGGCCCGATGGAATGGAGATGCCCCTCGGGCTGCTCAGCTTCCGGGCGACGCTGGCCGCAGGCCGCAGCAGCGAGAAGTTCAGCCTCTACCTGGACCCCGCGCTGGGCGTCAACGGCTACTGGATGCAAGACGGCAGCGGCACCTGGATCAACCTGAGCAGCGCAGCCTACGGCGGCAAGATGGTGAGCGAGGGCGGGCGGCTGCGGCTGGACTTCGAGATCAGCGATGGCGGACCGTTCGACGCCGACGGCCAGGCCAACGGCGCCATCACCGCCCCCGGCGCCCCGGCGCAGATGCAGCTGTCCGTCGTCGGCCTGGCGTCCGATCTGGCGCCCAACGGGTTTTGGCTCTGATCGGCGTGATATAAGGCCGGGTTTGACTATTCATCAACTCACGAAAGGATCCCTTATGCGTCTCTTCATTGCCATGGTATTGCCCTGGTTGGCGTTCTTCACGATTGGCAGGCCGATTGCGGGAATCGTCTGCCTGTTGCTGCAAATCACGCTGGTTGGCTGGATCTTTGCCATGACTTGGGCGGTGTTCGCGCTGGGTCAGTACGAGACCGAGCAGAAGATCGCAAAGGCGCTCGGCGGTGGATTTCCCGCGAAAGTGGCGTAGGCACCTTGAGCGGATGACGCCGTAGATATCCGCTCCGTCGCTTGTCCGAAGGCACCCGGAAATCCTCCATCAGGAGAGGGAGCCGGGAGCCCCGGGCAGAAGCGTGTGAAGGCCTCCTCGCAAGGGAGGCCTTCTGCTTTCCGGGGCATCCAACACGCCTCGCGAAGGCGCTCAGGGTCGAGCGCTAGTGGTAAACCACTAACCCCCATTCTGGTAAACCAACGAATAATTGGTCCATCCACTTCCCCGCCATGACACTCGAACTCGTCCACCCACAACCCGAGCAGTTCTTCGACAACGAGGACAAGCTCCACGACAGGGCCTATCTGCGTCTGGCAGCCAGCGTTCATAAACTGATCAAACAGGGGGAGTTCTTGCCGGGCCAGCGTTTGCCCTCGGAGCGCGCGCTCGCGGATCGCTTCGGCGTCAGCCGCACGGCGGTGCGCGAGGCCATCATTGCGCTGGAACTCCAGGGCGTGGTGGAGGTGCGCGGGGGCTCGGGCATCTACGTGTGCCAGGCGCAGGGCGCCGCCGTGCCGCCGCTGCCCGGTGCCCGGGAGACGGGGGTCGGGCCGTTTGAACTGCTGCGCGCGCGCTGCCTGATCGAGTCCGAGGTCGCGGCCGTGGCCGCGGTATCGCGCAAGGACGCGGACCTCGACCGCCTGTTTGCCGCGCTCAAGACCATGCGCGAACAGCTCCACGACAAGGCCGCCAACGAGGCCGCGGACGTGCAGTTCCATGTGCATATCGCCGAGGCCTCGGGCAACAGCGTGCTGCGCCGCACCGTGCAAGGCCTGCGCGAGCAGGAGCGCGGCCCGCTGTGGACCCAGATCGAACAGCATTTCCACTCGCCCGAACTGCGGCAGAAGTCGCAAGAGGACCACCAGCAAATCTTCGCGGCCATCGTCGCCGGGCAGGCCGAAGCCGCCCGGCTCGCGATGCGCGCGCACCTGGAGCAGGTGATTTGCGAATTTGCCCAAAGCTGGCGCTGAACCCTAAGGAGTCATCGATGCAATGCATTTTCAGGAACAAGCGGATGGTGCCGATGGTGGTGTGGTGCTTGGCCGGCCTGTGCGCGGTGGCGCAGGCGCAACCGGCGCCTGCGGCGGGCGCCAGTCCGCGGCTGGATGCGATCCGCAAAGCGGGTGCGTTGCGCGTGGGCGTGTTGCAGAACGCGCCCTGGCTGGTGGAGAACACCACCGGCAGCGGTGCACCCTGGAGTGGCCCGGCTTGGTTGCTGGCCGAGGAATACGCGCGCCTGCTGGGGGTGCGGTTGCGCACCGTCGCGGTGTCGCACGAGACCAAGGTGCCGGTGCTGGCCGCCAACCAGGTCGATATGACCATCAGCCCCTTGGGCGAAACACCGCAGCGCCTGAACGTGGTGGACTTCGTCACCTATTCGACCACCAGCGTCTGCATGTTTGGCCGCGCAGACAAGGCGGCCCCATTCGCCCAAGCCGCTTCGGTGGACGATCTGAACCGGCCCGAAGTGACCATCGCCTACTTCACGGGGAGCGCGGAGGAGGGCTGGATCAGGACGCGCTTCCCGCGGGCGCAGCTGCGCGCGGTGGCCAGCTCCGGCGCCACGGCGCCGGTGGAGGAAATCATGGCGCGCCGTGCCGACGCGGCGCCGATCAACCGTGTGTCATGGGTCGGCCTGCAACGCAAAGTCAAGGGGCTGGCGGCTTTGCCCAAGGAAAACAATTGCCAGAGCAGCGCCGAGAAGGCCTCGCCGGTGGGCCTGGCCGTTGACAAGAACCAGCCGGTCTACCTGGACTGGCTGCGCCAGGTGGCGCGCGCGCACCAGGCCAGGCTCAACGCGGACGAGGCGCGCATGGTCCAGGCAATGCAATGAACGCAAACCCGAAAGGAGACTTTCCATGTCATTCCCTCTGAAAAGCAGCCGTGGCTGCATGTGGCCGCGCGCGGTGCTTGCCGCCGTGGTCGTCGGGGTCAGCACCGGCGCCAGCGCCCAGACCCCGCCGGCGCCCGGCGCCAGCGCCCGCGTGGACGCGATCCGCAAGGCCGGCGCGCTGCGCGTGGGCGTGGTCAACAACCCGCCCTGGCTGGCGCAGAACACCAGCGGGATGGGCGAGCCCTGGTCGGGTCCGTCGTGGACCCTGGGCAAGGAGTTCGCCAAGCTGCTGGGCGTGCGCATCCAGCCCGTCGCGGTGAGCCACGAGACCAAGGTGCCGGCGCTGGTGGCGAACCAGATGGACATCATGATCGGCCCGTTGAACGAGACCGCCGAGCGCGCCAAGATCATCGACTTCGTCACCTTTTCGAGCACCGGCGTGTGCATGTTCGGCCGCGCCGACAACCCCAAGTTCACCGGTGCGCAAACGCTGGACGACTTCAACAAGCCCGAGATCACCATGGCCTATTTCTCGGGCGCGGGGGAGGAGCCGCTGGTGCGCCAGCGCTTTCCCAACGCGAAGATGCGCGGCGTGGCCAACTCGGGCTCGGTGGCGCCCATCGAGGAGGTGCTCGCGGGCCGCTCCGACGTGGCCCCGATCAACCGCATGCTCTGGCCGAACATCAGCAAAAAGCTCAAGGGCCTGGCCGCTTTCCCCAAGGAAAACGACTGCCAGGACAGCAATATCTTCCAGATCGACACCGGCATGGGCGTCGCCAAGGACCAGCAGGTGTACCTGGACTGGCTGCGCAGCGTGGCCCGGCGCATGCAGTCGGCGCTCACGGAGGAAGAGCAGCGCGCCACGCGGAGCCTGCGCTGAAGCCCCCCCGAGCCGTCCCCGAGGAGCCCCCATGCTGAATTGCGAAATCCATGGCGCGCGCGACCTGCGCGTCACCGAAGCCCCCACCGAGCCGCTCGCCGCGCACCAGGTGCGCGTGGGGATCCGGGCGGTGGGCATCTGCGGCTCCGACCTGCACTACTACCTGCACGGCCGGGTCGGTGACTTCGTCATCCGCGCGCCGCTGACCCCGGGGCACGAGGCCTCCGGCCAGGTGCTGGAGCTCGGTGCGCAGGTGCAGGGCCTGCGGGTCGGCCAGCGCGTGGCGCTGAATCCCTCGCGCAACTGCGGCCTGTGCCGCTTCTGCCGCGCCGGCGCGGCGAATCACTGCGACAACGTCCACTTCTTCGGCAGCGCCAGCAAGTGGCCGCACATGCAGGGCGCGATGCGTGAGCAGGTGCTGATCGACGCCGCGCAGTGCATTCCCGTTCCCGACGCGCTCTCGTACGAGATGGCGGCCTTTGGCGAGCCGCTCGCGGTGGCGCTGCACGCGGTCAACGAGGCCGGCCCGCTGCTCGGCCAGCGCGTGATGGTCGTGGGCGCCGGACCCATTGGCGCGCTGGTCCTGATGGCTGCGCACCTGGCCGGTGCCCGGGAGTCGATCGCGGTGGACATCGTGGACCAACCCCTGGCCGCCTGCGCCCGCGTGGGCGCGACGCAGACCATCAACGTGGCCCGCGACGCGGCCGCGCTGGAGGCGCTGACCGAGGGCAAGGGCCAGGTCGATGTGTGTTTCGAGGTCTCGGGCAGCTACGCCGCGCTGGCCCACTGCATTCGCGCGACGCGCCCGCGCGGCACCGTGGTGCAGGTGGGTTCGCTCCATGGCAGCAGCGAGGGCTGCCCGTTGAACCAGATCATGGTCAAGAGCCTGCGCTACGTCGGTACCTTCCGTTTCGTCGACGAATACGCCTGGGCGGTGGACTACCTGAGCCGCGGCGTGCTCGACGTCTCGCCCCTGCTCACGCAGGCGCTGCCGGTGGCGCAGGTGCACGCGGCCTTTGCGCTCGCAGCCGACCGGCAGCAGGCGATGAAGGTCATGGTCACGTTCTGAGCCTGAGCGCAGGCGCTCGTCCACCCCCACCATCCACCCGGGCCGCCCACCATGGACTTCGACTTTTCGCCGATTGCCGAGAACTGGCGCTTTTTTGCCGCGGGCCTGGGCGTCACGCTCGCGCTGAGCGCGGTGAGTGCGGTCACCAGCATCTTCGCCGGCCTCGTGATCGCGCTGCTCAGGCTCTACGGGCCGCGCTGGCTGCGGCCGCTGCTGGTGTTCTACATCGACAGCATGCGCGCGATCCCGGTGCTCGTGGTGCTGATCTGGATCTACTTCGCTTTTCCGATACTCGCCGGCATCACCTTCCCGCCGTTCTGGGCGGCGCTGGTGGCACTCACGCTGCATATCGCGGCCTACGCGGCGGAGGTGATGCGCGCCGGAATCGAGTCCATCCGGCCGGGGCAGACGCGGGCCGCGCTGGCGCTGGGCATGTCGCGCGTGCAGCTGCTGCGCCGGGTGCTGCTGCCGCAGGCGACGATCCGCATGCTGCCGGCCTTCGGCTCGATCCTGACGATTGCCATCAAGGACACGGCCATCGCCACCGTGATCGCGGTGCCCGAGCTGATGCACAGGGCCGAGACCGTGGCCGGCCAGAGCTACCGCCCGGTGGAGGTGTTCACCGCCGTGATGCTGGCGTACTTCCTGATCCTGTTTCCCGTCACGCGCGGCGTGGACCGGCTGTACCAGCGCCTGGCGCACCTGGGCCGTTCCTGAGAGGGCATGCCATGACATTCGATTGGTCCGTGATCTGGACGCACTGGCAGGCCCTGCTCGGCGGCGCTGCGCTGACCGTCGGCCTGACCGTGTTGACCATGCTGCTGGCCGTTCCCGGCGGCATCGTGCTGGCGCTGATGCGCATCGCCCCGAACCGCTGGATGCAGCGCGCCGCGCTGTGTTTCGTGGAGTTCTTCCGCAACCTGCCGCTGATCCTGGTCATCTACTGGGCGTTCTACGTGATGCCCATGGCCACCGGCCTGCAACTGTCGCCGCTGCTCACCGCGCTGGTGGCGCTGGTGCTGAACATCTCGGCGTACAACGCGGAGACCTTCCGCGCCGGAATCAACTCGATCCGCAAAGGGCAGATGGAGGCCGCGCTGGCCATGGGCATGTCGCGCCACCAGGCGATGTTCAAGGTCGTGATCCCGCAGGCGGTGCGGCGCATCCTGCCCGTTTTCGCGAGCACCTGGGTCTCGCTGTTCAAGGACACCTCGCTGGTCTCGGTCATCGCCGTCGGCGAGCTCGCCTACAGCGCCATGCAGATCCGCGCCCAGACCTTTCGCGTGCTCGAAATGCTGACCGCGATGGCCGCCATTTACTGGCTCATGGGCTACCCCCAGGCCAAGCTGGTCGATTGGATCCACCGCAAATACGGAGTCAGGGAATGAACACGAGCACCTCCCCCCACGCGGCACGCAAGAACGCCGACCAGCCCTCGGTGCTGGTCTACGACAAGGTGCGCAAACTCTACGGGGACTTCGTCGCGCTCGACGGCGTGTCGCTGCAGGTGAACAAGGGCGAGGTGATGTGCCTGATCGGCCCCTCGGGGTCGGGCAAGTCCACGCTGCTGCGCTGTACCAATGCGCTGGAGACGATCGACGGCGGCCGCGTGCTGCTCGACGGCCAGCCGCTGCCGGGCGACGAGCGCCAGATGCGCAAACTGCGCCAGCGCATGGGCATGGTGTTCCAGAGCTTCGAGCTGTTCCCGCACAAGTCGGCGCTGGACAACGTGGCCATGGGTCCGGTCACCGTGCTCGGCATGCCGCAGGACGCGGCGCGCGAGCGCGCGCGGCGCCTGCTCGACAAGGTGGGCCTGGCCGCCAAGGCGGACAATTTTCCGGCCAACCTCTCGGGCGGCCAGCAGCAGCGCGTTGCGATTGCGCGCGCGCTGGCCATGGAGCCCGAGGTGATGCTGTTCGACGAGCCGACCTCCGCGCTCGACCCCGAGACCGTGGGCGAGGTCCTGAGCGTGATGCAAAAGCTCGCCCAGGAGGGCATGACCATGATCGTCGTGACGCACGAGATGGGCTTTGCGCGCCGGGTCGCCGACTGGGTGGTGGTGTTCGAGTCGGGCGCGATCATCGAGCAGGGGCCGCCCGGGCAAATCTTTGACCACCCCACGGTGGAGCGCACGCGCGATTTCCTGGGGCATCTCGGCTGGAATGGATGAAATGCAGCACCCGGTTTCCTTGTTCTCTTTGCCAACGCCATGAAAATCACCAACGCCCGCGTCATCGTTTGCAGCCCCGGCCGCAACTTCGTCACCCTCAAGATCGAGACCGACCAGGGCCTCACGGGGATCGGTGACGCCACCCTCAACGGCCGCGAGCTGGCGGTCGCCGCGTACCTCAGCGAGCATGTCGTGCCCTGCCTGATCGGGCGCGACGCGCAGCAGATCGAGGACATCTGGCAGTACCTGTACAAGGGCGCGTACTGGCGCCGCGGCCCGGTCACCATGTCGGCCATCGCGGCCGTGGACACGGCGCTGTGGGACATCAAGGCCAAGGCCGCGGGACTGCCGCTGTACCAGCTGCTCGGCGGCAAGAGCCGCACCGGCGTGATGGTCTACGGCCACGCCAACGGCAGCGACATCGAGCACACGCTCGACGAGGTGCTGCGCTACGCCGAGGCCGGCTACAAGGCGATCCGCGCGCAAAGCGGGGTGCCGGGCCTGGAGAAGGTCTACGGCGTCGGCAAGGGCACGCTGTTCTACGAGCCGGCCGACGCCGACCTGCCGTCCGAGCACGACTGGTCGAGCGAGAAATACCTGCGCCACACGCCGCGGCTGTTCGAGCGCATCCGCGAAAAGCTCGGCTTTGAACACCACCTGCTGCACGACGTGCACCACCGCCTCACGCCGATCGAGGCCGGGCGGCTGGGCAAGGCGCTGGAACCCTTCCAGCTGTTCTGGATGGAGGACGCGACGCCGGCCGAAAACCAGCAGGCGTTTCGCCTGATCCGCCAGCACACGACCACGCCGCTGGCCGTCGGCGAGGTTTTCAACACCATCTGGGACTGCAAGGAGCTGATCGAGAACCAGCTCATCGACTACATCCGCAGCACCGTGGTCCACGCGGGCGGAATCACGCACCTGCGGCGCATCGCCGACTTGGCCGCGCTCTACCAGGTGCGCACCGGCTGCCATGGCGCCACCGACCTGTCGCCGGCGTGCATGGGCGCGGCGCTGCATTTCGACATCTGGGTGCCCAACTTCGGCATCCAGGAATACATGCGCCACACCGAGGAGACCGACGCCGTGTTCCCGCACAGCTACCACTTCGCGGACGGCATGCTCTACCCCGGCGAGACGCCCGGCCACGGCGTCGAGATCGACGAGGCGCTGGCCGCCAAATACCCCTATCAGCGCGCCTATCTGCCGGTGAACCGCCTGCAGCACGACGGCACGCTGCACAGCTGGTAGCAGGGCGCGCCGCGATGGAACGCCTCTCGCCCCACACCCTGGTCCGGTTGCCGGCCGGGGTGGTGTGCCCCGGCTACGACCGCACGGCGCTGAAAACCGGCATCGTGCACCTGGGCCTGGGCGCCTTCGCGCGCGCGCACCTGGCGGCCGTGAACGAGGCCGCGCTGCAGGCCAGCGGCGACCTGTGCTGGGGAATCGCCGGCGTGTCGCTGCGCAGCCCGGACACGCGCGACGCGCTCGCGCCGCAGCGTGGTCTCTACACGCTGGCGCTGCGCGATCTGGACCCGACCGGCGCGCCGCGCATGGCGCTGCAACTCATCGGCTGCCTGCGCGAGCTGCTCGTCGCGCCCGAGGACCCGGCGGCCGTGGTCGCGCTGATCGCCCACCCCGACACGCGCATCGTCAGCCTGACCGTGACCGAAAAAGGCTACTGCCACGACCCGGCCAGCGGCGCCTTGCAGACGCAGCACCCGGACGTGCAGCACGACCTGGCCGCGCTCGATCGGCCGCGCAGCGCGCTGGGCTTCATCGTCGCCGGCCTGCGCGAACGCCAGCGGCAGGGCCTGGCGCCGGTGACGCTGCTCTCGCTGGACAACCTGCCGGCCAACGGCCAGCTGCTGCGCGGCCTGGTGCTGGACTTTGCCGCGCGCGTGGACGGCGCGCTGGCCGACTGGATCGCCGCGCGCTGCAGCTTTCCCTGCTCCATGGTGGACCGTATCGTGCCGCGCACCACCGACGAGGACCGCGCGCTGGTGCACGCGGCGCTGGGCGCGCAGGACGCCTGGCCGGTGCTCGGCGAGCGCTTTCTGGACTGGGTGCTCGAGGACGCCTTCGTCGCCAACCGACCGGCCTGGGAGCGCAGCGGCGCGCGCTTCGTGCAGGAGGTGCAGCCCTTCGAGACGCTCAAGCTGCGCATGGTCAACGGAACGCATTCGGCGCTCGCCTACCTGGCGCTGCTCGCCGGGATCG
>NZ_AFAL01000367.1 GCF_000193225.1 Verminephrobacter aporrectodeae subsp. tuberculatae At4
CTAACACAGTAAGACTATTTGGGTGCGCAGGCGGACGAACGCCGGCTGATCCATCACGTCCTCGATGCACGGCAAAGCGTCCCATTGCTCTGCCTCCCGAATGGACTTGACGTCGATGATTTCGCGCACCGTTCCGGGGCGCCTGGACATGACGACGACCCTGTCGGCCAGGTAGACCGCCTCGTCCACCGCGTGGGTAATGAACAGCACCGTCCGCGGGTGCCGGCGTGCCAGCCGCACGAGTTCCTCCTGCATGGCCACCCGGGTCTGCGCGTCCAGGGCACCGAAGGGCTCGTCCATCAGCAGGACCTTCGGGTCGAGAACGTAGGCGCGGGCGATTGCCACACGCTGCTGCATCCCGCCAGACAGTTGGTGGGGAAATGCCTTTTCGTAGCCGCTGAGGCCCATCAGGGCGATGTACTGCTCGATGCGCTGCGTGCACTCCTTGGCGGGAACGCGCAACGCGTGCAAGCCGAATTCGATGTTCTCCCAGACCGTCTTCCATGGGAACAGCGCAAACTGCTGGAAAACCACGGCCCGGTCCGGTCCAGGCTTCGTGATCACTTCCCGGTCCACCCGGACGTTGCCTGCGCTGGGCTGCTCCAGCCCAGCGGCCATGCGCATGCACGTGGTCTTCCCGCATCCCGAAGGTCCGACGATGGCCACGAACTCGCGGTCTCCGACCTCCAGGTTGACCCCCTTGAGCGCAACGAAGCTCTGGCCGCCCTGGTGGAACGTGCGCCCGACGTTGTTGAATTCGATCGTCGCCATATGTATGTCTCCTTCGCTGGTGTTCGTGCCTTGGCGCTCAAAGGCCTCGGCGGGCTTCCATGGCTCGTTGCATGCGGCGCAGCAGCGCATCGATGGCGGAGCCGACGATGCCGATGGCGATCATCCCGCTCATCACCGTTGCGGTCGAAAGACCGGCCTGTCCTTTGACCATGAGGTAGCCAACCCCGCTGGACGCGACGATCAGTTCGGCGCCGACCAAGGACTGCCAGCCAAGCCCTGCGGAAATTCGCAGGCCCGAAACAATTGACGGCAGGGCCGCCGGGAGCATGACCTGGGTGATGCCGCGCCACGCACCTGCACCGAGCATGCGCGAAGCTTCGATGTATTTGCGATCCACGAACTGGGCGCCGCGGTAGGTGTTGATCAGCACCGGAGGGAAGGCACCCAGGAAGATGATCAGCACGGGGCCGCCGATCCCCGTGCCGAACCAAAGTGCGGCAAAGGGCATCCAGGCAATCGGTGCAACGAAACGAACGGCCTCGAAGACGGGTGCCACGATCCTGTCGATCGCCCGGAACCACGCCATGAGCAGGCCCAGCGGAATTCCGACGACGACTGCGAGGGCGAAGCCGAACGCAAATCTTCCCAAGCTGGAGAGCAAATGATTTTGCAGGGTATTGCCGGCGAAGGGTTGGTGCGTCAGCTCGATGAGGCGCAAGAGGACATCCCGGAGCGTGGGCAGGAAGGTCCGCGGCACGATCCCCGAGGCAGCGGCAACACTCCAGAACAGGACAAGGCCGGCGGCGCCCAGCAGGCTGAGCATCCGCAAGCGGGTCGCAGGCAGGCGTGCTGGCACCATCAGTGCGCCCTCCAGGGCATGGCGCGACGCTCCACCCAGCCCAAGGCGAGCGTCATCAGCCACCCGCACGACGCCACACTGATCATGCCGACGAGAATCATCGCGGTGTAGATGTCTTGTGCGCCCTGATTCAGGATCTGCCCCAAGCCGGCGACGGCACCCACCAGTTCGGCGGCCACCAGCGTTGTCCAGGATGCTTGCAGCGACAAACGCAGGCCGGTAAAGATGCTCGGCAAGGCGCCGGGAATCAGGACCTCCCGCCAATAACGCCACCCGCGCACGTCCAGCATCGCGCTGGCCTCGAGCAAGGGCGCGTCGATCTGGCGCACGCCGCTGAAACTGTTGATCACCGAGGGCACGAACGCGGCCACAAAGATCACCATCCCCTTGGCCGAGTCCCCGAGCCCGAGCCAGACGATTGCCAGCGGAATCCAGGCGAGCGGAGGGATCGGTCGCAGGAAGAGAAATGCCGGATTGACCAGGGCCTCGATCGTTCGACTGGAGCCCATGGCGAGGCCCAGCGCGACCCCGAGCGACGCGGAGGCGGCAAAGCCCAGCGTCACCAGC
This sequence comes from Verminephrobacter aporrectodeae subsp. tuberculatae At4, assembly GCF_000193225.1. Lineage (GTDB taxonomy): Bacteria > Pseudomonadota > Gammaproteobacteria > Burkholderiales > Burkholderiaceae_C > Acidovorax > Acidovorax aporrectodeae. The sequence continues at coordinate 2,159 of NZ_AFAL01000367.1, forward strand.
GCCACGCTGCGGATCACGTGCTCATGCCACCGGGCGCTGCCGTAGCCTTCCCACAGGATCTGCTGCCAGGCGACCCACGTCTCCGAAGGGGAAGGAAAGCGAACGCTGGAGACGAGGCCCGTGCCGTCGGTGGCGGCCCACCAGACGAATAGCAGCGCACCGATGGCGCTGAGTGCACGCGATGCCGACCCCAGGAATAGCGCAACGCCGGAACTCGGGCCCGAACCTGCGGCGATTCGGCGCTGATGCATCGGCTGTGCAGGGGTCACGTGGGGGTCTCTGTTTTGTAAGCGCTTGCAGTATCTGCGCTGAGGAGAGCAGCGTCAACCGATAGGATCGCCTATCTTTTAGGGGATTTCCCCGGGTCATCGGGTGTCAAAATCGCTTGTAAACGCATACAGTCCCAGCATGGATACTCGAGAAAACAAGCGCCCGACCATCGACGATGTGGCGCAGATGGCAGGCGTCTCCACCGCCACGGTCTCGCGCGTTCTGAACCAGCCCGGCGCGGTCCGCGAAGCGCTGCGCAAGAACGTTCTCGGGGCAGTCGCCCGCCTGGGCTACGTTCCCCACGCCGGAGCGCGGGCGCTGATGTTGCACCGCACGGGAACGGTGGGAGCCGTCTTCCCGACCGTGGACAACGCCATCTTCGCCCAGGCCATCGACGCATTGCAGCGGCGTCTTGCGCTGTCAGAAGTGCATTTGCTGATTGCGACCAGCGGGTATGACCCGGGCAGCGAGACGCGGCAGGCCGTGAATTTGGTCACCCGGGGCGTGGACGCGTTGGCCTTGTGCGGCTTCAGCCAGCACCCCGATCTCCTGCATTTTTTGCAAAAACGCGGCCTGCCCTGCGTACACGTCATGGTGCACCAGCCGGATTGCGCGCTGCTGAGCGTGGGCTTCGACAACGCAGCGGCCACGGCCCGGGCCACCCGGTACCTGATCGACCTCGGTCACCGCCGCATCGCCATGCTGGCGGGGATCACGCAATTCAACGATCGCGCCGCACAGCGCTTGGCGGGCGTGCGGCAGGCGCTTGCGTCGATCGGGCTCGAACTGCCGCCTGCGCGTGTCGTGGAGCGTCCATACGGCCTATCCGAAGCGCGCGAGGGCCTGCGTCAACTGATGGCCCACCGTCCCGCGCCCACCGCGATCGTTTGCGGCAACGACGTACTCGCCTTTGGCGCGTTGCTGGAATCGCGCTGCATGGGCCTGGAAGTGCCGAAGGATCTCTCCATCGTCGGCTTCGACGATCTGGAAATGGCCAGCCACTTGCAGCCAGCGCTCACCACGATGCGCGTGCCGACGGAGACGATGTGGTCCACCGCGGCCGACCGCTTGCTCGCGACCTTGGCCGGAGAGACACCGCCCCGCAGCACCGAGGTGGAGGTTGCGTTGATCGTCCGGGAATCGACCGGCCCGGCAAGGCGACTGCCCCCCGCTGCGCCCTGAGCAGGTGGCCTGCGTCATGCCTGCGTCATGCCTGCGCGTGCCCGCCTGGAGCAAACGGCGCGCCCTGGCCGCGCGGTCCGTCATGCCGTTGGCTGCGCGCTGGAGACGTAGTCGAACTCCCGCGTGTCCACAATGGACACGCGAAACTCCGCCGGCTTGTTATCGAAGGTGAGCGCCAGACGCTCGATGCGGAGTACCGAATCCCCGGGGGACAGACCCAGCAGCCGGGCGCTGCTCTCGCCCGCGGCCTGCGCGCGCACGCGCTCGTCTGCGCCCACGATCGTCAGGCCAAAGGCGCTCTGATAGAGCTCGTACACGGTCCCTGCGCGTTGCTCGAACATTCTCTTGCCCAGGCCCGGGAACAGCGCCGCGGCGATCACGATATGGTCGTGGATCACCGGCCGCCCCTGGAGCGCCAGGATGTTCTCTATCCGAAAGACGGGCGCGGCCCCCTGCAGGGCCAGAGCCCTCGCCTCTGCCGGGGTCGCGCGCGACCTGGCGAACGAATGCAGGCGTACCTGGGGAAACTCCCGCGTCCCGTCGCGCGCGGCGATCTTGAAGAACTGGAACATGAAGCGTGCACGATCCAGGCGCCCGACGAAGGTGCCGCGGCCCTGCTGCCGCACGAGTATGTTGTCGGCCACCAACTCATCGACCGCACGGCGCACCGTGCCGATGGAGACATCGAAGCGTTTCGCCAAATCGCTTTCGTTGGGCAGTGCGCCGCCGGGCGCAACGGCTCCCGACTGGATATCTGCAATGAGTTGCTTCTTGACTTCGCGATAGAGCAGCGGAATGCCCGAACGGCCCGCGAGCGATGAGCTAGTCATTTTTTGAGGGGTCCTTCGTCGATTGCACTGCATTCATCGTGCGCCGCGATGGATCGCGTCCCGTCTGTGAGCTCGGCGTAGTCCAAGAAATCCTCCGTCATGAGCGATGTGCCTGAATGGGATTCTTACGCAAGGGCGCCCGCCGGGGCCTTGCCGTCGACTCCCGAACCACGAGGGAGACATCGACTTCATGGTGCAATGCCACCGGCCGCCCCGCGAGCGACTTGACCAAATACTCCCCGGCACGCGTCCAGACCTCGTCGGTGGGCACGTGTATGGTGCTGAGGCTGGGGCGCAGGTGCCGGCTCCATTCGAGGTCGTCGAAGCCCATCACGGACAGGTCGCCCGGCACGTTCAGGCCACGACGCTCGACCTCGAGCACCACGCCGTAGGCGATCACGTCGTTGCCGCAAACCACGGCCGTGGGCCAGTCCGACGCGGACAGCAGCGCGCGCGCACCCTGCCGCGCGTCATCGAGGTGGTAGGGCACCTCGATGTACCACTCGGGCCGGAGCGACAAGCCGCCCTGCGCGAGCGCGCGGCGCACGCCCGCCACGCGCGCCGTCGCACGGTCGTTGTTCGCAGAGAGGGCCGCGACCATGCCGATCTTCCGGTGGCCCAACTCGATCAGGTAGCGGCAGGCACGCCATGCCGCAGCCTCGTTGTTGCCGCCGACGGAGGCATACGGCTTTTCGGGGTGGTAGACGCCCACGTTGATGAAAGGAATGCGCTGCGAGGCCAGTAGCCGCCGCAGCGCATCGGTATGCGTGTCGCCGCGCAGGATCAAGCCATCGATGCCGCGGCTCACCATGTTCTGGGCCTGGCGCGCCTCGGTCTCGGGGTCGTAGTCGCTGGTGGACAGGAGCAGCAGGTAGCCCTGCAACGACAGGTAGGTCTGCAACGCCTCGATGCCGCGCGCGAACATGGCGTTGTCCACCGTCGGGATGATCGCGCCGATGGTGCGCGTGCGCCGCGACGACAGCGCCCGCGCCGCCGCGTCGGGGATGTAGCCCAGCTCGGCGATGGCCGCGTCGATGCGCACGCGCAGCTCGGGGCGCACCGACTCCGGGTTGTTGAGCGTGCGCGAAATCGAAGCCGTGGACACGCCCACGTGCTTGGCAACGTCCCGGATTCCCACGGATTTCGGCTTCATGATGAAACAGTTTACAGGAAACGATACCTGGCTGTTTTTCGGCAATTTCAAGGGAAATCACCTATCAACGAGCGCGAAATATCCAGCCATTGCGCGTTGACACCCGCTGCGTTGGTTCGGATAATTTTGTAAACGGTTACATAACAATTCGCGCGTTTCGATGGCCTGCCATCGAGACGCCACAGGAGACAAGAAATGAACCCAGACTTCCGCCGTCCGGCCGCTTGCGCCGTGGCCTTCGCCGTCGCGTCCGCGTGCGCCGGCGGCGCCTGCGCGCAGGAGTTCCACTGGAGGAAGCACCAGGGCAAGACCCTGACCTTCCTTGCAAACAACAACCCGGTGGCCAACGCGCTGCTCAAGTACAAGGCCGACTTCGAGCAGCAGACCGGCATGGTGCTCAAGGTCGATTCCTACCAGGAGCAGCAGATGCGCCAGCGCCTGGTCACGGTGATGAACGCGCGCAGCGACGAGGTTGACGTGTTCATGTCGCTGCCCTCGCGCGAGGGCATGCAGTTCGCCAGGGCCGGCTGGTACGCGAATCTCTCGGACCTGGTGCGGAACGCCAGCGCCAAGGACTACGACTTTGCCGACCTCAGCGCCGGCATGCTCAAGGACGCCACCTACGACCAGCAGCTCAGCGGCATCCCGATGAACGTCGAGGGCCCGGTGCTCTACTACCGCAAGGACCTGTTCCAGAAATGCGGCGTCACGCTGCCCAAGAGCCTGCCCGAGCTCGACGCGGTGTCTGCGCAGCTCAAGCGCTGCGTGCCTGGCGTCACGCCTTTCGTTTCGCGCGGCCTCAGGTCCGCCCTTCCCTTCACGTACAGCGTGTTCCTGCACAACATGGGCGGGCAGTACCTCAGGGATGGCAAGTCGCAGCTCTGCAGCAAGGAAGGCCAGGCCTCGCTGGCGCTGTACGCCAAGCTGCTCAAGGACTACGGACCGCCCGGCGTCGTGAACTACAACTTCTATCAGACCTCCTCGCTCTACAAGGAAGGCCGGGCGGCGATGGCCTTCGAGTCGTCGAACGAGCTGCGCAACCTGATGGACGGCGGCGCGCGCCTGAACGACACCGCGGTCGCCGTGCTGCCCGCGGGCCCGGGCGGCTCGCACCCCACCGTGATCGGCTGGACGATGTCGGTGTCGGCGCACAGCAGGCACAAGGAAGCCGCCTGGTACTTCGTGCAGTGGGCCACCAGCCCCGCCATCCAGGCCAAGCTGGCGCTCGATGGCGTAGCGCCTGCGCGCTCGGCGGTGGCCAAGTCACCGGGCTACAAGGCGTGGATGGACGAGCAGCCGGTGCGCGCCGAGTGGGTCGCGGCCGTGAATGAGCTGAGCCGCACCGGCACCTCCGAAGTGGGCTACCCCATCGTCGCCAACCCCGCCTCGCGCGACTTCATCGGCCAGGCCGCAACCGAACTGCTGCTGGGCCAGAAGACGCCCGCGCAAGCCTGCGCCGACGCCGACAAGCAGCTCGACGCGCTGATCGCCAAGGACTGATGACTGATCGTATGCGCGCAGTCGGCGGCGGCGCTCTCGCGGGGTGAATCGATGATCCAGTCGATCGGCACGCGCGGCCAACTCGCGTTTCTCTCCCTTCCGGCGGTGCTCTTCACGACCGCGATGATCGCCTTCCCCTTCGCCTACACCGTGTGGTTCAGCCTGCACGAGTACCGCTTCGGCGACAAGCCCAAGCTCAGCTTCGGCATGAACTACGTCGAGCTGGCGGGCGACGGCGAGTTCTGGAACGGGCTCCGGATCACGCTGGCGCTCTACCTGCTGTCGCTGGTGCTGCAACTCGTGCTCGGCACCTGGGTCGCGTTGCTGCTGCACGGATCGAGGAAGCTCTCGGGCACCGTGCGCACGCTGATGATCTCGCCCTTCGTGCTCCCGCCGGTGGTGGTGGGCATGATGTGGCTGGTGGTGCTCGACCCCTCGATCGGCGCCGCCAACTACCTGCTGGAGAGCGTTGGCCTGCCGCGCTCCGACTGGCTCGCTTCGCCGGCATGGGTGATCCCGACCGTGGCGCTGATCGACACTTGGCAGTGGACGCCCTACGTGGCGCTGATCGTGCTCGGCGGCCTGCAATCGCTTCCGCCCACCGTGTACGAGGCCGCGCAGATCGATGGCGCCTCGCGCTGGAGGACCTTCTGGCGCATCACGCTGCCACTGCTCGCGCCCACGCTGGTCACGGCCGCCATCCTGCGCAGCGTCGATCTGCTGCGCTTCTTCGACATCATCTACGTCACCACGCAAGGCGGCCCCGGCAATGCGTCGAACACGCTCAACATCTACGGCTTCCGCAAGGGCTTCGAGCTGTTCGAGATCGGCTACTCGAGCGCGCTGATGATCACGCTGTCGGCCATCGTGCTCGGCGCGGTGATGGTGCTCACGCAGGCGCGCAGGCGCGTCGCATGGTGAGGGAGACGCCGCCATGAACGACCGGCTCGTGCTGCGCCTGAACCTGCTGCAGATCGCCTTCGTGGCGCTGCTGATCCTGCTGCCCATCGCGTGGATGCTGCTCTCGTCCTTCAAGCCCTCGGCCGAGGTGACGGCCTACCCGCCGAAGCTGATCTTCTCGCCCACGCTCGAGAACTACCGCACGCTGTTCGGCACGACGCCCTTCCTGCACTACGCCTGGAACAGCACGGTGATCACTCTGGGCTCGACCGCCATCGGCCTGCTGCTGGGCATTCCGGCCGCCTTCTCGGTCTCGTGGACGCGCATCACCTGGCCCGCCACGGTCACGCTGCTCGCGCGCATGGCCCCGGGAACGCTCTTCCTGCTGCCGTGGTACGTGATGTTCCGCGAGGCCGGGATGATCGGCAGCTACGGGGCGCTGATTCTCACGCACGCCGCGATCACGCTGCCGATCGTCATCTGGGTGCTGCTGCCCTTCTTCGACAACATCCCGCGCAACGTGCTCGAGAGCGCGCAGGTGGACGGTTGCAGCAGCGTGCCACGCATCCTGTGGCGCATCGCGCTGCCGCTGGTGATGCCGGGCGTGGTCGTGGCGGCGATCCTTTCCTTCGTGTTCTCGTGGAACTACTTCCTGTTCGCGCTCGTGCTGTCGAACGGCGACAGCAAGACGCTGATCGCGGCGTCCTTCAACTTCATCGGCGAGGGCGCCTCCAACTGGGGCGCGCTGATGGCGGCGGCCACCCTGATCGCGCTGCCGCCGCTGGTTCTCGCGTTCATCGTCCAGCGCAGGCTCGTATCCGGGCTCTCGATGGGCGCGGTCAAAGGCTAGGAAACATCTCATGCAAGCTGCAATTTTTCATGGCGACCAGCGCATCACCGTCGGCGAGGCGCCCATGCCGCGGCCGGCCGCAGGCGAGGTGCTGCTGCGCGTGCGCCGCACCGCGCTGTGTGGTTCGGACACCAAGCTGTGGCTCAGCGGCGCCCGCTGCACGCCGGGCCACGAGATCTTCGGCGTGGCGCAGCAACCGGGCCATGCGCTCGACGGCAGGCGCTGCCTGGTCTACATCCCGGTGCATTGCGGCGATTGCGCGTCGTGCCTGGCCGGCGACACCCAGATGTGCCTCAGCGAATCCGTGCTGATCGGCTGGAACCGTCCGGGCGGCTACGCGGAATACCTGGCGGTGCCCGAGCAGTGCCTGCTGCCCGTGCCCGACGACATCGAAGACGAACTCGCGCCGCTGTTGCTCGACACCATCGGCACCGCGGCGCACGGCATCCGCTTCGTCCAGCCGCTGCTGCCGCCCAAGGCGACGGGCGCGGTGCTGGTGACGGGCGCGGGGCCGGTCGGCATCGGCGCGCTGATCGCGTTGCAGAACATCGGCTACACCGACGTCCACGTGTCCGACCCGAGGGAAGAGCGGCTGCAACTGGCCGAGTCCTTCGGCGCCAGGCGGCACCCGGCGGGTGACGCCAGCAAGCGCTTCCAGCTCATCGTCGAATGCAGCGGCGCGCACGCCGCACGCAGCCTCGGCATGGAGATCGTGCTGCCGCGCGGCGTGCTCATTCTCATCGGCGAGAGCGACAAGCCCTGGCCTGTTCAGGAGAACAAGGCGATTCGCCGCAAGGATTTCTACATGGTGCGGACCTTCTACTTTCCGAAGTCCGACTTCCCGCTCAACGTGGAGCTGCTGCGCAGCGGGAAGGCCCGCTACCGCAAGCTGGTCGATGCCCAGTTCGGCATCCATCAGCTGCCCGAGATGTTTCGCCGCTTCGCTGCGGGCGAGCTCGTCAAGCCCCTGCTGGCGTTTGCCTGAGGCGCACGAGCATGGCGGCAATCCGCATGCACGGGCTGGTCAAGCGCTTCGGCGAAGTGTCCGTGATTCCCTCGCTCGACCTCGACATCCGCGACGAGGAGTTCGTGGTCTTCGTCGGCCCCTCGGGCTGCGGCAAGTCCACCCTGCTGCGCATCATCGCGGGCCTGGAGCCGGTGGACGGCGGCGATCTCTTCATCGGCGACAGGCGTGTGAACGACGTGCCGCCGGCGCAGCGCGACATCGCGATGGTGTTCCAGGACTACGCGCTCTATCCCCACATGACGGTGCGCGACAACATGGGCTTCGGCCTGGAGATGCGCAACACCCCGAAGGACGAGATCCGGCGCCGCGTGGACCGCGCGGCCGGCATGCTGCGCATCGCGCCCTACCTCGACCGCAAGCCCAAGGCGCTCTCGGGCGGCCAGCGCCAGCGCGTGGCGATGGGCCGCGCGATGGTGCGCAATCCCAAGGTGTTCCTGTTCGACGAGCCGCTGTCGAACCTCGATGCCAAGCTGCGTGGCGAGGTGCGCACGGAGATCAAGGCGCTGGCGCAACAGCTCCGGACCACCATGGTCTTCGTCACCCACGACCAGGTGGAGGCCATGACCATGGCCGATCGCATCGTGGTGCTCAGGGCAGGCGTGGTACAGCAGTTCGGCACGCCCGAGGAAGTCTACAAGTCACCCGCGAACCAGTTCGTCGCCGGCTTCATGGGCTCGCCGACCATGAATTTCTTCGCCGTACGGGCCGAGGGCACGCACGTGCGCATGGACGACGGCACGCCGTTCCCCATGCCGCCGCGCTGCGCCGGCGTGACCGGGTCGGCCACGCTCGGCGTGCGGCCCGAGCACATGCAGGTGCTGTCGGGCGACGCGCCGGGACTGCGCGTGCAGGTCAGCGTGGTCGAGCCCCTGGGCTCCGACACGCTGGTGTACTTCGACCGCGGCGGCACGCGCTACGTGGTGCGCGCCCAGCCAGACCTGCCCGTGCGGCCCGGCAACGCGATCACGCTGGGCTTCGAGATGGACAAGAGCCACCTCTTCCACACCACCGACGGCGCCGTTCTGCGCTGACTCCGACATGCAACGGAAAGCCCCGACGCTGCCGAGCGCGCAACATGGCGCCCTTGCGCGCCCCCGGCTGATCTGCCTGGGTCTGTCGGCGCTGGACATCACGTGGAAGGTCGATGCGCTGCCCAAGGGCGCAGGCAAGACCCGCGCCGACGACCTGCACACGGGCGGTGGCGGCATGGCCGCGAATGCCGCTGCGGCCGCCGCCCGATTGGGCGCCGAGGTGCACTTCTGGGGCCGCGCCGGGCAGGACGGCGCGGGCCATGAAATGAAAGCCCAGCTCGCCGCCCTCGGTGTCGACGTGCGCCAGTTCAGGCTGTTCGAAAGCGCGCGCTCCTCGGTCTCCGGCGTCGTGGTCGATGCGCAGGGCGAACGCATGATCGTCAACTTCCGCGGCGCCGACCAGCCGGTCGATGCAAGCTGGCTGCCGCTCGAAGAAGTCGCGCAGGCCGACGCGGTGCTGGCTGACCCGCGCTGGCCCGAGGGGGCGTCGGCGCTGTTTCGCGCCGCCCGTGCGCACGGCATTCCGACCGTCCTCGACGGCGACGTGGCCGACGCCGCAGTGTTCGACGGCCTGCTGCCGCACACCGACCATGCGGTGTTCTCCGAACCCGGTCTGGCAGGCTACGCGCCCCCGGGGCGCAGCGTCGAAGACCGGCTGCGCTTCGTTCTCGCCCATGGCTGCCGGCTCGCGGCCGTCACGCTCGGCGCGCATGGCCTGGTCTGGGCCGACGCCGATGGCGTGCAGCGCCTGCCGGTATTCCCGGTGCACGCCGTCGATACCACGGGCGCCGGCGACGTGTTTCACGGCGCGCTGGCCCTTGGGCTTGGCGCCGGCTGGCCCGTGCGCCGCGCGCTCCAGTTCTCTGCCGCGGTGGCGGCGATCAAGTGCACCCGTCCGGGAGGACGCGCGGGGGTGCCTGATTTCGCGACCGCGATCTCTTTGCTCGACCATTTGAAGGAGTAAACCCCCGTGACTGCCGAACTGCGACTTGGAAAAAAATGGGGGCTGCGCCGCATGGCCACCCCCGAGGGCCATTTCACGATGGTGGCGTTGGACCAGCGCCCGCCCATCACCGCCCTCATCGCCGCCAAGCGCGGCATTGCGCCGGCCGACGTGGGCTTTGCCGACATGGTCGCGATCAAGCGCCTGCTGGTCGATGCGCTCGGCGCGCATGCGAGCGCGATGCTGTTCGATCCGAACTACGCGTTTCCCGCCGCGTTGCAAAAGCTCCCTCCACACACCGGCCTGGTCGTGACCTTGGAAGACCATCGCTTTCGGGACACGCCCGGCGGCCGGCTTTCGCATTCCATCGTCGATTGGAGCGTCGAGAAGATCAAACGCGCCGGCGGCGACGGCGTGAAGGTGCTCGCCTGGTACCGCCCCGACGCCGAGCCCGACGTGCTGGCGCACCAGAGGCGCTATGTGCAAGAGATCGGACAGGAATGCCGGCGCTGGGACATCCCGCTGGTGCTCGAGCTGCTGGTCTACCCCTTCCCGAAGAGCGCGCGCCACACGGTGGACTACGTCGAGTCGCCCGAGAAGATGCCCGAGCTGGTGCTCGAGAGCGTGCGCGAATTCGCTCAGCCGAAGTATGGCGTTGACCTGTTCAAGCTCGAAAGCCCGCTTCCCGGTGCTGCCTTGCCGGTGCGCGACGGCAGTCCGCAGCAGACCACCGCGCAGAACGGCTTCGATCGGATGGGCAGCATCTGCCAGGACGCCGGCATTCCCTGGGTCATGCTGTCGGCCGGCGTCACGTCGCCGCAATTCGTGCGCGTGATGGAGTACGCCTACGCGGCTGGCGCGCACGGCTTCCTCGCCGGGCGCGCCGTCTGGTGGGAGCCGCTGCAGCATTTCCCCGACCTCGGGCGCTGCGCCGAGCAACTGCGTCAGCAGGGCAAGGCCACGCTCGTCGAATTGGCGCAGCTGACGCTGCGCGCCGGCAATGCCTGGCACGCCGACTACAGCGCATTCGACACCATGCAGGCCGAGGGCGAACTCTGCGCCGCCTACGCATAGTGTCCTGCCCCGCAAGGCGGCACACGGCATCGGTCGCGCCGGCAAATCGGGGCTCTGGCGCAACACTGCGTAGAATGCGGCGCTCCCTTGCAAGCCTCTCGCGAAAGCCCCCTCCCGTGCAAGCCGCGCGCACCCTGTTCAAAGCCTACGACATCCGGGGCACCGTGCCCTCGCCTCTGACCGACGAACTGGCCCGGGGCCTGGGCCGCGCCTTTGGCACGGCGGCACACGCTGTGGGGCAGGGCTGCGTGGCGGTGGGGCGCGACGGGCGGCTGTCGGGCCCGGCGCTGTCGGCGGCGCTGATCCAGGGACTGATCGATGCGGGAATCGAGGTCATCGACCTGGGCCCCGTGACCACGCCGCTGCTGTACTTTGCCGCCAGCACCCTGTGCGCCAGCGGCATTCAGGTCACCGGCAGCCACAACCCCCGGGAACACAACGGCTTCAAGATGGTGCTCGACGGCCGGGCCATCCACGGCGAGGAGATCCAGGACCTGCGCCGCGCCATGGAGCAGGACAACTGGCTCCCGCGGCCCGGCGGCGCGCTGCGCCACGCCGACGTGCTGCCCGCGTACCGCGAGCGCATCGTCGGCGACGTCCGGCTCGCACGCCCGGTGAAGATCGTTCTCGATTGCGGCAACGGCATCGCTGGCGCTTCGGCCCCGGCCATCTTTCGCGCGCTGGGCTGCGAGGTGATCGAGCTGTTTTCCGAGGTGGACGGCAACTTTCCCAACCACCACCCCGACCCGAGCAAGCCCGAGAACCTGCGCGACCTGATCGCGACCCTGCGCAGCAGCGACGCCGAACTGGGCCTGGCCCTGGACGGCGACGGCGACCGCCTGGGAATCGTCACGCGCGACGGCAGCAACATCTTCCCCGACCGCCAACTGATACTGTTTGCGCAAGACGTTCTCACGCGCGCGCCCGGCGCCGAGGTCATCTTCGACGTCAAATGCAGCCAGCGCCTGGCGCCCGCGATCGCGGCAGCAGGCGGTGTGCCGGTGATGTTTCGCACCGGCCACTCGCTCATCAAGGCGCGCATGAAGGAGAGCGATGCGCCCCTGGGCGGCGAGATGAGCGGCCACATCTTCTTCAAGGACCGCTGGTACGGCTTTGACGACGGCACCTACGCCGGCTGCCGCCTGCTGGAGATTCTGAGCCGCAGCCGCGACCCGGGCGCGGTGCTGCACGCCTTGCCGAGCAGCTTTTCCACGCCGGAACTGAACGTGGCCTGCGCCGAGGGCGAGGCGCACCGCCTGACGGCCGAACTGCAGGGTCTGGCGCCGGGCCTGTTCGCGGCGCCCGCGGCGGTCAGCACCATCGACGGCCTGCGCGTCGATTGGCCCGACGGCTTTGGCCTGATCCGCGCGAGCAACACCACGCCGGTGCTGGTGCTGCGCTTCGAAGGGCACACGCGGGAAGCCCTGGCGCGCATCGAGGCCGCGATGCGCGCCCTGCTGCTCCGGGTCAAGCCCGACGCCCAGCTGGCTGCGGTCGGCCACTGACGCAGGCCGCATGAACCTGCCCCGCCCCCCCACGCAGCGCTGCGCCAACGGGCAGCGCATCGGCGCTGCGGGCGCGCTGCGTGCGCAACCGGCCGGCATGAGCGCTGCGCGGGCGCTGTATTCGCTGCTGACCTGGTGCGCGCAGCCGCTGCTGCGCCGCAAGCTGCGCCGCCGCGCCGTCGCCGAGCCGGCTTACGCGCAGGCCATGGACGAGCGCTTTGGCCGCTACCCCGCCGCGGCCATCGACCGCCTGCTGGCACCCGGCGGCAGCGCGGGCCGGCTCGTGTGGCTGCACGCCGTCTCCCTGGGCGAGACCCGGGCGGCGGCCGTCCTGCTCGAACGGCTGCGCGAACAACTGCCCGGGATGCGCCTCTTGCTCACGCACGGCACGGCCACGGGCCGCGCCGAGGGCGAGAAACTGCTGCGCAGCGGTGACCTGCAGGTGTGGCAGCCCTGGGACACGCCGGGCGCGGTGGCGCGCTTTCTGCGCAGCTTCCGCCCTGCGGTCGGCGTCCTGCTGGACACCGAGGTCTGGCCCAACCTGGTCGCGGGCTGCCGCCGGCATGGCGTTCCCCTGGTGCTGGCGAATGCGCGCCTGAGCGAAAAATCCTTGCGCCGGGCGCAGCGGTTGGCGGCGCTGGCCAGGCCGGCCTACGGCGCGCTGAGCGCCGTCTGGGCGCAGACCGGGGAGGACGCAGCCCGGCTGCGCTGCCTGGGCGCCGAGGTGCGCGGCGTGCTCGGCAACCTGAAGTTCGACCTGCTGCCGAACGCCGAACAACTGGCGCAGGGCCGCGCCTGGCGCGCGCAGACCGGCCGCCCGGTGCTCATGCTGGCCAGCAGCCGCGAGGGCGAGGAGGCGCTGTGGCTGGAGCATTTCCAGAAAGCGCGCGCGCATCCCGCCGCCGACGCGGGCCAGGCTGCGGACGTGCAGTGGCTCATCGTTCCGCGCCACCCGCAGCGCTTCGACGCGGTGCAGCAGCTGTTCGAGCGTGCGGGGCTGAGCGTCTCGCGCCGCAGCGCCTGGGCCGCGCTGCCCGAACCCGCGGACCTGTGGCTCGGCGACTCTCTGGGCGAGATGGCGCTCTACTACGGCCTGGCCGACGCCGCCCTGCTCGGGGGCAGCTTTGCGCCGCTGGGCGGTCAGAACCTGATAGAGGCCGCCGCCTGCGGCTGCCCCGTGCTGCTCGGCCCGCACACCTTCAACTTTGCCCAGGCCGCCGAACTCGCCTGCGCGGCCGGCGCGGCGCAGCGCGTTGCGCACATGGCCGCGGGCATGGCGCTGGCCACGCAGTGGGTGCACGATGCCGCGCAACAGGGCGCGGCCAGCGCGCGCGCCACGCGCTTTGCCGGCGCGCACCGCGGCGCCGCACAGGCGACGGCGCAGGCCATTGCAGCGATCGTTCAGTCTGCTCCCGCGCCACCCGGCAAGCCCATGCGGTGAGGCCGGTTCGTCCGGACCAACACACGCCGCCGGTCACCTGGAGTGGCGCTGCAAAGCCAACGCGCAGATGCGCTCGCACAGTTAGGACGGCGACTCTGAGCCTGCGTTGCACAAGAGCCCTCAGCCCTGGGCAGGGCGCAGGCGGTAGGGCTCTTCAAAGTCGAGGAAGTCTCTCTCCGCCAGCGCGTCGTCGATCCAGGCCTGCACACCGGGCAGTTCCTGCACGCGCCGCACGTAGTCTGCGATGTGCGGCGGCAGGGGCAGGGCGTAGGTGGCAAGGCGCATGCACACGGGGCGAAATAGGCGTCGGCGATGGAGAACGCGCCAAACAGCATCGGGCCGCCATGCTCCTGCAGCAAGGCGCTCCACATGTCCACGAGGCGCTGCACGTTGGCGCGCACGCCCGCCTGGTCGCGCCAGATGAGCGCGCCGGTGTCGGCCAGGCGGGCTTCGATGTTCATGGGGCAGCTGCCGCGCAGTGCGCCAAAGCCGCTGTGCATTTCGGCGCAGAGGCTGCGGGCATGGGCGCGTGCCCCGGGGTCCGCAGGCCACAGGGCCTTGTCGGCATGGGTTTCTGCAAGGTACTCGGCGATCGCCAGCGTGTCCCACACCCGCAGATCCCCATGCTCCAGCACGGGCACCTTGCCCGTGGGGCTCACGGCGGCGATGCTGCGCTTGAACTGCGAACCGGCCTGGAAGCTGTCAAAGCGCACGCGGACTTCCTGAAACGCAATGCCGGCCTGGCGCAGCAGCACCCAGGGGCGCATGGACCAGGAGGAGTAGTTCTTGTTGCCGATGTAGAGCTTGAGCATGCTGGGGCCTGTCGCGCAAAAAAAGGGAGGGGGAAGGGAGAATGCAACGCTGCGGAATCCGCGGGCCGGCGTCAGATCGGCCAGACCACCCCATTGTCATTCAGGATGGTGTCCAGCGGCAGGTCGAATTCCCCGGGTTCGAAGTCATCCAGGTAGCCGTGCGTAAACCCCAGGCCCACGGCGAACGGCCTGGGCCGCAGCGTCGCCAGGGTGCGGTCGTAGAAGCCACCGCCGTAGCCGAGCCGGTAACCGCCCGGTGCATAGCCCACGCAGGGAACGAATATCAGCGTCGGGACGATGGCCTCGGTGTCCTTGGGTTTGGGGATTCCGTAGGCGTCTTCCTCCATCGGGCAACCGGGGTGCCAGGAATGGAAGCTCAGCGTCTTGTTCTGCTTGTCGACCACCGGCAGGCCGATGCGGCGCAGCTGGAGTTCGTCGAGCAATTCGCCGTCTTCCTTCCAGCGGTGCAGGGCGGGCAGGGGGTCGAATTCGCCCTTGATCGGCCAATAGGCGCCAATGACGGTGTCGGGCCGGTTCACCAGCCAGATGCGCATGACCTGCCGCAGGTGCTCGGCCCGCAGCAGGCGGTCGGGCAGGTCCATGCGCTCCGCTATCAATGCGCGCCGAAGAGCGGCTTTGTCCATCCGATAATCCCTTCCATGCAATTTTCCGCAGCGATTCTGACACCGTTTCTCGCCAGCGCCCTGCTGGCGGGCGCCGCGCCCCCTGTCCGGGCGCAAAACAAGGGCGACGCGACCCTGCTGGAAATGCAGCAGGCTTTCCGCAAGGGCGAGCGCAAGAAGCTCGAACAACTCCTGCCCGCCGTGCGCGGACACGCGCTGGAGCCCTGGGCCGCTTACTGGGAGCTCAGGAGCCGTCTGGAGGACGCCACGCCGCAGGAGGTCGAGTCCTTCATGCAGCGCTACGCCGGCAGCTACCAGGAGGACCGCCTGCGCAACGACTGGCTGCTGCTGCTCGGCCAGCGCCGCGACTGGGGGCGGTTTGCCGAGCAGCTCCCGCATTTCCGCATGTCGGACGACCGCGAGGTGCGCTGCTACGCGCTGCTCATCGAACACATCGGGGGCCGGGCGGACGCTGCGCTGGCGCAGGACGTGCGCAGCAACTGGTACGCGCTGCGCGACGCCGACGACGGCTGCACGCATGCGGCAGGCGAGTTGTACGGCGCGGGCAGGCTCAGCGCGCTGGACATCTGGCGCAAGGCGCGCCTGGGCGCGGACGCGGGTCGGCCCCGCGTAGTGCGCAATGCGCTCGAAATCGTCGCGCCCGACGCGCTGGCGCAGCTCAAGGAACTGCACGATGCGCCCGAGAAATACCTGCGCGGCCGGGGCGCGGCGCACGGCCGCATGCGGCAGGAACTGGTGCTGCTGGCGCTGATCCGCCTGGCCGGCAGCGACCCCGACGGTGCGGCCCGGCAACTCGACAGCCAATGGAGCGCGCAGCTCTCGCCCGAAGAGCGCAACGCGGCCTGGGGCGCGATCGGCAAGGCCACCGCGCTGAAACTCTCCAGCCGCGCCGTGGACTACTTTGCCAACGTCACCCGGGACAGCGACCTGAGCGACGAGCAACTGGTCTGGAAGGTGCGCGCGGCCTTGCGCGCGGGCCGCTGGCGGAGCGTCGCCAAGGCGCTGGACGCCATGGGCCCCGAGGCCCGCCGGGACAGCGCCTGGGTGTACTGGAGGGCGCTCGCCTTGCTCGAAGGGCGCGCGCTCCCCGCGCTGCCCGCCGGCAAGCCCGGCGACGCCGAGCACGAGAGCGCCCGGCAACTGCTGCAGGGCATTGCCGGGACGCGGGGCTTCTACGAGCAGTTGGCGCTCGAGGAACTGGGCGAGCGCATCTCGGTGCCGCCCGCGCCCGCGCCCCTGACGGCAGAGGAGAAGGCCGCCGCGCGCGCCAACCCCGGGCTCAACCGGGGGCTGTACGCCATCTCGCTGGGCCTGCGCAGCGAGGGCGTGCGCGAGTGGAACTACGCCACCAACCTGCACCAGAGCGGCGGCATGTCGGACCGCGAGCTGCTCGCGGCGGCCGACTTCGCCTGCCAGCGCGAGGTGTGGGACCGCTGCATCAACACCAGCGAGCGCACCCGGAGCGTGGTCGACACCGGCCAGCGCTTTCCCATGCCGTTTCGCAACGCAGTGCTCGGGCGCGCCCGGGACATCGGGATCGACCCGGCGTACGTGTACGGCCTGATCCGCCAGGAAAGCCGCTTCGTGCTCGACGCACGCTCGCACGCGGGCGCATCGGGGCTGATGCAGGTCATGCCCGCCACGGCCCGCTGGACCGCCAGACAAATCGGCCTGACGAACTTCAGCCCCGGCCAGATCACCGACCGCGACGCGAACATCACCATCGGCATGACGTACCTGAAACTGGTGCTCGACGATTTCTCGGGCTCCCTGCCCCTGGCTGCGGCGGCCTACAACGCCGGCCCGGGGCGCCCGCGCAACTGGCGCAACGGCCCGGTGCTCAACACCGCCATCTGGATCGAAAACCTGCCCTTTGCCGAAACGCGCGACTACGTCAAGAAGGTGCTGTCCAACACCACCAACTACGCCGCGCTGCTCACGGGCCTGCCCCAGTCGCTCAAAAGCCGCCTGGGCAACACCATAGGCCCGCGCGACGCGTCTGCGCCCGAGGTAAACAAGGAATTGCCCTGAGCCGGGGGTCTACCCAGCAAGATCGCCCAGCGCGGCACCGCCTCATAACGGCTTGAAAATGCTTGCACCCGACTCCCGCAATCGAGAGTAAAACTCGACAGCATAGCGATCCGTCATGCCGGCGACAAAGTCGCAGATCAATCGCCGTCTCGAGCCTGTGTCCTTCAATCTTTCGTACATGAGTTGAAGATCATCCGGGAGCAGCAAATGGCCTTCTTCCGAGTCCAGGGTATCGAATATGGTTTTTACGACCTCGTAGCCCCGGTACTCAACCACCTTCAGGCGGGGAGACATGATGGTCAGCAGATAGCTCAGGTGCTTCAGTGTCTCGATCTTGATCCGGATACCACGATCAACGATTATCTTGGAGAACCGAACGTCCTTGCCGGGCTGCATCTCTGCTCCGACACCGTGCATGAATTTTCCCACCAGATCCGAAAAAAATGCACACCGGGTCATTCCGTCGGATGCGACCAACTTGGAAGTCTCGTAGCTGCCAAGACTGCTGGATGCTCCGCGCGAATCCATCTCGTCAAGGTTCAGCAGATCGTCGATTGCGTTGAAGAGATCAAGCTCGGTGATATTGGAGATTTCTCGCTTGAGCTTCTCAAGCAGCTTTTTTGCAATAAGGCTCTGACCCCCGAGAACCTGCGCCCGCAATTGGAGCGGGTGTGCAAACCCGCCCTTCATTGCATCCTCCAAGTCATAGGAGGAGTAGGCAATATCGTCAGCGATATCCATTATCTGGCATTCGATGGTTTTGAATGCTCCAGGGGCTGGGGGATTGCCTACATGCTCTTTGATGCGCTGGACCAGAGAATTCTCGCTGGCATAGTACCCCTTCACAAGAGATGCGCCTTCGTCGCGTCGCAAAGGAATCTGCTGGTCATATTTGAGCACGGAGGCAAGGCTTCGATAGCTAAGATTCAGGCCCAGCCGCCGATCATGGCCATCTGCAGAAATACCGCATACATCCGCGTCTTTGCCATCGGTGTCCCGGAGTTTCTTCTTTTCGACGCATGAAAGAATTCGCAAGGTCTGGGCATTCCCCTCGAAGCCGCCATTGTTCTTCATGCAGTCGTCGAGAGCACGCTCCCCGTTATGCCCGAACGGAGGATGCCCCAGATCATGCGCCAAGCCAGCGAACTCCACCAGATCGAGATCGATCGGATCGTTCTCGAGTTCCGGTTTTGTTGTGTTGAGGATTTGGGCAATCCCTTTTGCAATCTGCGCCACCTCAAGCGAATGGGTGAGTCGGTTGCGGAAAAAGTCGGACTCATTTCCGGGAAACAGTTGCGTCTTGCCTTGAAGGCGACGGAAGCTGGGCGAGTGCAGCAACCTGCCGTAGTCACGACGAAAGGCTGAGCGGCCAACATCCTCTTCCTCGATTTCAGGCTTTTCGCGCAGGAGATCGCTGGCCTTGTCGTAGAGCATTTCCCTCGTCTCCAGAAAAAAACCACCCGCGGGTGGCCTGCTTTTACTTCTTCTGCAATTTATTCGCAGCCGATCGTTGCATATCGGCTTCGTTTCTTTCCGGCACCGCAGGCTTGGCCTTGGCCATAACACGAAAGTAGTGATCAAAACGGCTGTGCGCAACACGACGAGCAATCTTGACGGCTTCAAAGTCAGCGGTTTTCATGACTCTCTCCTGGGATGCGGCCCTCGATTGTAGCGCCGCCATGGGAGGCTTGGTCGCGCAGGCTCAGCCTGGCGACCCGGTAATCGCACTGGCGCCGTCCGGGTGAGCACCATCGGCAGCAGCGATCCGGCGTTCAGCAGGGTCCCGTTTCGCGTAGTGACCCGCCGGGCTACTCAC
The DNA here is from genome assembly GCF_000193225.1 of Verminephrobacter aporrectodeae subsp. tuberculatae At4. Classification (GTDB taxonomy): domain Bacteria; phylum Pseudomonadota; class Gammaproteobacteria; order Burkholderiales; family Burkholderiaceae_C; genus Acidovorax; species Acidovorax aporrectodeae. Next base: position 21,168 of record NZ_AFAL01000367.1, read on the forward strand.
TCAGTAACCCCCTCAGCGTAGGCCATAATCCGCGGCCTTATGCAACAGCGCCCCACCCTCAGCACACTCCGTTCGACCCGAAAGGGATGCACTGATTCTGGAGCCATGAGCGATGGTGCAGACACTGACGGTGCAGATCAACGAACTGCAAGCGCGGCTCCATCTGAATCTGCCCGATTTGCACGACCAAGTCACCGCGTTGGCTGAGGCGGCATGAGCAACGCGGCGCGGTAGCGTTCGTGGAGCGGGCATCCTTGCCCCAGTTCAAAGGCACGCGGTGCATGACGGCTGGGCACCCTATCGCACGCTGGGCAGTCGGCACAGCCTGTGGCAAATCGCCGGCGCCAAAGCGGGATCCGGCAATCCATCCATCCACACCAACCCAGAGAAGGAGAAAGCACCATGTTTGAGGACGACTACACCTCCGAGGACTACGACGCCCCCGAGGACTACTACGCATCCGACGAGGACTACTACGCCGCCCTCAAGGACAGACACACCGCCCTCCAGGACGACTACCTTGCCCTCATGAGCAAATACCTCGCCCTCAAGAGTGACTACCTTGCCCTCAAGAACGGTGCTGACACCCCCGTGGCCGACGGCGGCAGCGGGGACGGGGACGGATCCACGAACAGCAAAACCAGCCTGGAGAAAAAAGACGCTCCCGCAGACCTGCCCAAGGGGATGGAGGCGCCCGTCGAACTGGGCAAGAAGGCGTTGGCGTCAGACACCCACACCGCGCATTTCAGTCCCTCCGTGGACTTGGAGCAGGGAAGCACCACCTACTGGGTGGAGGACGAGACGGCGCCCCGGGTGAACCCTGCCAGCGGCCCCGTGTGCAAGGTGGTGATGGAAGACGAGCGATGCGGGCCGAACTCCCGGATCACCGATGGCGGCAAGTACGCGGCCGGCGGCGAGTTGGTCATCGTCGGGCAGGGGCTTGATGCACAGACGCCCGGGAACGGTGACACCCCCGTGGCCGACGGCGGCAACGGGGACGGAGCCAACAGCCTGGAGCACGCCCCCGCAGACCTGCCCAAGGGGATGGAGATGCCCGTCGAGCTGAGCAAGAAGGCGTTGGCGTCAGCCCCCGCACTGAGCATTCCAGCCCCTTCGTGGACTTGGCGCAGGGAATCACCAACTACTGGGTGGAGGACGAGACCGCCCCCCGGGTGAACCCGGCCAGCGGCCCCGTGTGCAAGGTGGTGGTGGAAGACGGGCAATGCGGGCCGATCACCGATGGCGGCAAGTACGCGGCCGGCGGCGAGTTGGTCATCGTCGGGCAGGCGCTCGATGCAGAGGCTTCCGGGTTCTGACTCTGACGCTTCGACCTGTGCGCTTGAGCGACACCATGGGGTGTTGGTTCAGGCGCAGATAGATCGCCGACGCCCAAGCGGGATCCGGCCATCCATCCACGTCAATCCAGAGAAGGAGAACGCACCATGTTTGATCCCGGCGAAACCACCTCCAAGGACGGGCACACCGCTTCCGAGAACGACTCCGCCACCCTCGCTGGCGACTACACCGCGCTCCAGGAGAGCTACACCGCTCTCACGGAGAACTACACCGCGCTCAAGGAAAACTACACCGCGCTCCAGGAGGGTTGCACCGCTCTCAAGGAGTTCCACACCACTCTCAGAGACGACTACATCGTCCTCATGAACGACTACCTCGCCCTCATGATCGACTACCTCGCCTTCAAGAACGGTGACACCCCGTGGCCGACGGCGGCAACGGAGACGGAGCCAACAGCCTGG
>NZ_AFAL01000366.1 GCF_000193225.1 Verminephrobacter aporrectodeae subsp. tuberculatae At4
CCTCGCGGGGCCTGCCAAGGGCGTGGCGCAGGCGCGCGGTCCGCGCGTACAGCGGCTGGCTGAAATCGATGCGCGCACTGGCAGTCAAGACCTGTCCCGGTGGTTCCAGTGCATGCCGCGATCGGCCACGGAGCAGGGCAATCGATGCATCGGCCAAGTTTCGCACAACGCGTTGGGCGCTCGAACGGGCCAGCTTGTTCAACGCGTGCATGGTTCATGCATGACGAGCATGCACGATCAGTTCGTGCGCGGGGGGCCGGCTTCTTCGCGCAGCTTTTTGACGGCCGACAAGGTCAGGCCGCTGACCTGCGCGATGGCCTCGTCACCGAGCAGCGGCAAAAGATTGCGCGCAACCTCGGCCCGCCCTTCAATCCGTCCCTTCGTCACGGCATCGAGCAGCACGCTGTTTTCGTTGCGCAGCGCATCCTGATACTTCCGGTAGGCCTCGATTTCGACGGCGCTATACCCTGCGAACTCGGTGAGCTTGACCGCGGCGGCGACCGGCGCGTGGGACAGCAGGTTCTCGTCGGGGACAAAGTCCGGTCCGCCGGCCTCGCGCAGAAAGCGCAGCCACAGCGCGGTCACTCGTTTTTCGACCTGCGTTTGGGGTGTGAATTTGGGCAGTTCCAGGATGACGAACTGCAGGCCTTGCAGGATATCGTCGGGTTCTGCGAGTTTGGTGATCTTGTAGTGGTGCAGCCAGCAGTCTTTCTGGCGCGCGTCTTTCTTGAAAACGTCGTTGAGCACCGTGACCGAGTAGACCGGGCACAGAGACTGGTAGGGCGCACCCGCGGAGAGTTGGTTGACGATGGCCTGCGCGCCGCTGAACAGGATGCGCGAGAAGTAGGCGTCGGTCCATAGCATCTGCATCTCGACGACGAACACCTGGCCGCTCTGGTCGTGGCATTTGACGTCGACGATGGAAAAGCGCATGCCCGGGATTTGCGGCGCCTGTTCGGTGGGCAGATAGGTCAGCGTTTCGACCGGAGCGTCCAGCGGCAGAACGGCGTTGAGAAAATCCAGGAGCAGGTCGGCGCGCGAGAAGATGCGCTTGAAGACCAGATCAATCTTGGGGTCGAGGTAGCTCAGATTCATGGGCGAGGACTCCGGTTGGCATGGAACACGCCGTCGGCGATGCGCCAGCTGGTCCGACGGCCCCCGACGCCGCAGTGTATTGCATGCCCTGTTGGGCCCAAGGAGCGCGGCAGGCCATGCGTTGCATGGACCTGCCGGGTGTGCATGCATCACAGCACCGACGCGAGGAACTCCCGTGTGCGCGGCTCTTGCGGCGCGCTGAACATGCGCTCGGGATCGCCCTGTTCACGAATGCGGCCCTGGTCGAAGAAGCAGACGCGGTCCGAGACTTCCCGCGCGAAACGCATTTCGTGCGTGACGAGCAGCATGGTCAGTTCGTGCGCGTGCGCCAGGCCACGGATCACGCCGAGCACCTCGCCGACGAGCTGCGGGTCCAGGGCCGAGGTGGGCTCGTCGAAGAGCAGCACGCGCGGGCGCATGGCCAGCGCCCGGGCAATGGCCACGCGCTGCTGCTGCCCGCCCGACAACTGGGCCGGGTAATGGTCCTTTTTGTTGGCAAGACCCACCATGGTGAGCAGTTCCACGGCACGGCATTCGGCCTCGGCGCGCGGCAAGCCCAAGACCTTGACCGGGGCTTCGAGCACATTGCGCAGCACCGACATGTGCGGGAACAGGTTGAAGCTCTGGAACACCATCCCGACATGGCTGCGCAACTCGCGCAGATGCCGCTGCGAGGCCTTGAAGGGGCCGGCACCGCCGGTCTGGTGGTAGGAGGTTCCGGCGAGCGTGAGCGTGCCTTGCTGAAACGGTTCGAGCGTCATCAGAATGCGCAGCACGGTCGATTTGCCGGAACCCGAGGGGCCGATCAGCGCCACCTTCTCGCCGGCGGCGACGGAGAAATTGAAATCGTCGAGCACCGTGAGCGTGCCAAAGCGCTTGGTGACGCCCTGGAATTCGATGATGGGAGCGCGGGCGCAGGGGGTTTCGGTCATCGCAGCGGTATTCCTGTTTTGGGCAGCGCCTTCTCCAGCCAATGCAGCCCGACCGAGCAGATCAGCGTGAGCAGGAGGAAGATCAGGCCGACCAGCGTCAGCGGGACCAGGTATTCAAAGCTGCGCTCGCCGAGCATGTTCGCAAGCCCCATCATTTCAAGCACGGTGACGACGCACAGGACCGGCGTCTCCTTGATCATGGCGACGAGGTAATTGCCCAGCGCCGGCAGGATGCGCGGGACGACCTGGGGGATGACGATGGCGCGATAGATCTGCGCGCGCGAGAGGTTGACGGCGGTCGCGGCCTCCCATTGGCCGCGCGGCAGCGCGTCGATTCCGCCGCGGTAGACCTCGGAGGTATAGGCCGAATATTGCAGACCGAGCGCCACCGCGCCGGTGAGGAAGGCCGGCAGCGTGACGCCGTAGTCGGGCAGCACGTAGTAGAGGAAGAAGAGCTGCACCAGAAGCGGCGTGTCGCGCAGGAATTCGACGAGCACCGCCGTGCTCCAGGAAACCGCCCGCAGGCGGCTGCGGCGCATCAGCGCGAAGACCAGGCCGAGCGCCAGCGCGATGGCAAAACCGGCTGCTGCGGCCTTCAAGGTGACGCCCAGCCCGATCAGGAGAATGGGCAGGATGGACACCGCATACGCCAGCGGCGTGGAACTGTCCCATGCAAAGCCGTACATCATGCGTGCGCCGCCTTCGGAAAGGCCGCGCCGCGGCGCACGAGCCTCTCGACCAGGCGCAGGGCCAGCATGAGCACGAGCGACATGGCGAAATAGCCGATCAGCGTCAGCGCATAGACCGTGGTGCTGTCCAGCGTCAGATTGCGCATGGCCTGCGCGCGGAACGTCAGGTCGGTGATGGAGATCAGCGAGACCAGTGAGGAGAGCTTGAGCGTTTCGATCGCGAGGTTGCCAAGGGCCGGCATCATCTCGACGACCGCCTGCGGCAGGACGACGTGCACGAGCGTGTGCCCGCGGCCGAAATTCAGCGCCCGCGCCGCTTCGCGCTGCAACGGCGAGACGGCGTTCAGCGCGCCGCGCACGATCTCCGAGCCATACGCGCCCACGTGCAGCGCCAGCACGGTGACGCCGGTCGCCACGGGCTCGAGGGTCAGGCCGACCAGCGGGAGTGCGTAATAGAACCAGAAGAGTTGCACCAGGAGCGAGGTGCCACGGAAGACCTCGGTGTAGCACAGCGCGATCGCCGCGGCGATTCGGCCACCCTCGACACGCGCGATGCCGGCGACGAAGGCGCTGACGGCGCCGATGGCGATCGCGGCGAGCGTGATCCCGGCGGTCACGAGTGCGCCGCGCGCGAGCGAGGGAACGTAGGCCCAGAACTCCATGGCGCCATGTCCTGGCATGTGCGATGACACCGCGAGCCGTCAGCCGCGCCGGCGGTTCATTTGCCGGCGCAAAGATCGGCGACCTTGCGCTCGGCAGCGGCCCGGATGCTCTCGTCCGACAGGCCGTACTGGGTCAGGTTTTTTTATACGCGTCGGTTCTGCGGAACGCGACGAGCGCGGCGTTGTAGGCTTCGTAGAACGCCTTGTCCTCCGGCCGGAACGCGAAGCCGCCGAAATTGCGCACCGGCTTGTTGTCCACCAGCGGGTCGGTGAAGGGCCGGACCTGTTCCACATGCGCCTGCCCCCGGGCGAGGCTGGCGACCGTGAGCTCGGTCGCCGCGTAGGCGTCGGCGCGGCTCTGCACGGTGGCGAGCGCGTCGGCGTTGGCCGCAATGAAGACGACCTGGCTGTCCCGGACGCCGACTGCGCGCAGATAGTCGATGCTGTTCGCGCCGGAGACCACGGCGACCTTGAGCGACGGGTCCCTGGCGATGTCGGCGTAGGTCGTGAGCTTCTTCGGATTGCCTTTCTTCACCAGCAGGCCCTCGCCGTAGGACGAGTTGGGCTCGGTAAAGGCGACCTGCCGGCAGCGTTCCGGCGAGATGTTCTGCTCGGCGGCAACGAAGTCGAAGCGCCTGGCCTTGAGGCCCGGGATGAGCGTGCCAAAGGGCGTGACCGACCAGGCCACCTCGTCGATCCCCATGGTCTTCAGCACCGCCATGGCGACGTCGGGACCAATGCCGGCGGAGCTGCCATCGTCCTTCATATACGAATAGGGCACCTCGTTCGCGGTCGCTGCACGGACGTAGCCCCGGTCCTTGATTTCCTTGGGTGTCGTGGCATGGGCAGCGGGCAGTACGGGCAGGGCGGTGGCCAGCGCGAGCGCGCTCAGGCCAAGGACTCGGGAATGGAACATGGGTTGTCTCCTGTGGTTTTTCTGGTGGGGGTCTTCAAGCAAATTGCGGGCCGCTTGGACCGGATGGGTGCGCGCCGCGCTGGTGCATGGATTTTTGTGGGGATGGACGGCGCCGCGGGTTCGAGCGCCTTCAAATACCCTCCTCGCGCTGCTGCGCGATGACGCAGAGGCAGTCGCCCGCCTGGAGCAGGCCGGGAACATGCCGGGCGGCCAGGATGCCGTCCATGCCTGCGCGGTACTCCATCGGCGCGCACCCGGTGCGGCCAAGCGGGTAGACCCGGGCGACGACGTCGCCTTGCCGGAGCGTATCGCCGAGGTCGTGCGCGAATGCGACCAGCCCGCCGTCCTGCGCGCAAACGAAGCAGGCGGCGGACGGCATGTCGAGCCAGCGCGTCGGGCCGGTCTGCGGCTGCCCGGAGAGAATTCCCGCGTGGCGCAGCACATTCAGCACGCCGCGCCGGGCGATGGCGATGGAGCGGGCCGTCGCGGTGCCGGCGCCACCGAGCTCGGTGGTGACGAAGGTCTTGCCCGCGTTCTCGACCGCCGTGTCGAGCATTCCGACCGCGTCGATTTCGAGCATCTTCATGGAGTAGGGCGCGGCAAACGCGGCGACAGCGGCAAAACAGCGCGCCTGCTGCGCTTTGTCCGGCAGTTCGTGCGCCGCGGCGTAGGGCAGGAAATCGAGCGTGCGCCCGCCGGAATGGAGGTCGAGAACGATGTCGGCAAGCGGCACGAGCGCGCGCGTCACGTAGTCCGCGATCTTCTGCGTCACGCTCCCGTCCGGCCGGCCGGGAAAGCTGCGGTTCAGATTCCCCTTGTCGATCGGGGAGGTCCGCGTTCCCGCCAGGAACGCCGGGTAGTTCAGCGCGGGAGCGATGATCACGCGCCCCGTGACCTGCGCGGGGTGCAGCGTGCGCGCCAGCTCGTACAAGGCGGCGGGCCCCTCGTACTCGTCGCCGTGGTTGGCGCCGGTGAGCAGCGCGGTCGGCCCCTCGCCCTGCGCGATCACGCAGACCGGGATCATGATCGAGCCCCAGGCGCTGTCGTCGCGGCTGTGGGGCAGGCGCAGATGACCGTGCTGCACGCCCTGGGCGGCGAAATCGACCGTGGGCACGATCGGCGAGGGGCCAGGCAGCGCCATGGGCATCGATCAATCCTTGATGAATAGTTGTCGCGGAACCTGCGCCAGGCATTCGACGCCGACCTCGGTGATCACGATGCTTTCGGTGATCTCCAGCCCCATGTCCTCGAGCCAAAGACCGGTCATGAAATGGAAGGCCATTCCCGCTTGCAGCACGGTGCGGTCGCCCGGGCGCAGGCTCATGGTGCGCTCGCCCCAGTCCGGCGGGTAGCTCAGGCCGATCGGGTAGCCGGTCCGGTTGTCCTTGGTGATCCCATGCTTGCGCAGCACCGCGAAGAAGGCGTTCGCGATGTCCTCGCAGCGGTTGCCGGGCCGGGCCGCGGCAAGGCCCGCCTCCATGCCTTCGAGCGTCGCTTTCTCGGCGTCGAGAAAGGCCTGCGTCGGCTTGCCCAGGAACACGGTGCGCGAGAGCGGGCAGTGGTAGCGTTTGTAGGCGCCGGCGATCTCGAAGAAGGTGCCCTCGTTCGCCTTCATGGGTTTGTCGTCCCAGGTCAGGTGCGGGGCACAGGCGTCCGCGCCCGAGGGCAGCAGCGGAACGATCGCCGGGTAGTCGCCGCCAAACGCCGGCGTGCCGCGGATTCCGGCGCCGTAGATCTCGGCGACGAGGTCGCATTTGCGCATTCCGGGCTCGATGACCTCGACGATGCGCTGGTGCATGAGCTCGACGATGCGCGCGGCCTTGCGCATGCAGTCGAGCTCGGCCGGGCTCTTGACCGCGCGCTGCCAATTCACGAGCCCGGCGGAGTCCTGGAACCGGGCGCCGGGCAAATGCCGTTGCAGCGAGGCGAAGGCGGCGGCCGAGAAGTAGTAATTGTCCATCTCCACCGCGATGGGCAGCCGGCCCCAGCCGTGGTCGGCGATGATCTGCGCCAGCAGGTCCATCGGGTGGCGCTCGTTCGACTGCACGTAATGGTCCGGGTAGCCGATGATGTTCGCGGGGTCGAGGTAGCTGGTGCGCCTGGCGCCCTGCGCGTCCTGCTGGCGCCCGTACCACAGCGGTGCGCCCGTCGGCGGCACCAGCACACACTGGTGCACGTAGAAGGACCAGCCGTCGTAGCCGGTGAGCCAGTGCATGTTCGACGGATCGGTGACGATCAGCAGTTCGATTCCGCGCGGCTCCATGGCGCGGCGCGTCTTGGCCAGGCGCTCGGCGTACTCCGCGAGCGAGAAGTTCAGGGTTGCGCTCATGCTGCGACTGCGTCCGCGGTTGCGCTGTGGCTGTCCATGCTGCGGCCGACCGCCGCGTCGCGCGCGCGGGCCGCGGCGAGGTGGGCGATGGCGGTGTCCTGAACGCCGGTTCCGGTGAGGTCGGCGAAGGTGATCTGGTCCGCGCTGCAGCGCCCGGCGGCCTTGCCGGCGATGACGGCCCCGAGCTCGGCGAAGTCGGCATCGGGAGCGACGAGCCCCGCGCGAATCGCGTGGTGCAATTCTCCGAGACAGCGCGTCTGCGACAGCCGGTCGGCGAAATAGCCATCGCGGGCCCGCAGCACGAGCGCCGGGTCGATCTCGTTCTTGTGCCCGGCGTCGGACCCCATGGCGGTGACATGCTGGCCCGGCTCGATCCAATCGGCCATCAGGATGGGCGCTTCGGCCGGGGTCGTGGTGACGACGACGTCGGCGCCCGCGACCGCCGCGCGCGGGTCGGCGATGGCCGTGACCGGTATTTCGAGCGCGTCTGACAAGCTGCGCGCGAGCGCGCGGGCCTTGTCCGCATCGCGCGCCCAGATGCGCGCCCCGTCGATGGGGCGCACCAGCGTCAATGCCTGCAACTGCAAGCGCGCCTGCAACCCGGCGCCGAAGATCGCCGCGCAATGGGCGTCGGGGCGCGCGAGATGCCTTGCGGCCACCGCGCCCGCCGCAGCGGTGCGCATATTGGTGAGGTGGCCGTTGTCCAGAAGCAGCGCCTCGATGAGGCCGGTCCTGGCGCTGAACAGAATCATCAAGCCGTTCAGGCTTGGCAGGCCGAGCTGGGGGTTGTCGAAGAAGCCGGGGCTGATCTTCACCGCAAACCCGTCGAGTCCCGGCACGTAGGCGGTCTTGACGTCGACCTCGCCGCGGTGCTCGGGGATGTCCAGCCGCAGGATGGGCGGCATGGCGACGGCCTGCGTGGCGAGCGCCGCGAAGGCCGCTTCCACGCAGGCGACGACGCCCATGTCGAGCGGGACGAGGCGGCGCAGATCGGCCTCGGTCAGGATTCGCATGCGGCTCATGATGGTGCGTCCCCCGCGACGATGCGCCGGTGCAGGGCCGCGTCGATATTCCCGCCCGAGACCACGACCGCAGTCGGTCCCATGGGACGAATCTTGCCGCAGAGCAAGGCCGCGATGCCGACCGCGCCGGCGCCCTCGACGACCTCGCCGTGCTCCTCCCGGGCGGCGTGCCGGATTCCCGCGGCAATCTCGTTTTCGGTCAGCAGCACGACGCCGTCGAGCAGCGCATGGCACAGGCGGAAAGTGAGCTGGTTGTTCAGGCCGATCCCGCCGCCGAGCGAGTCGGCGAGCGTTTCCTGCTCGGCGACATCGACCGGTTGGCCGGCGGCGATCGCCGCCGCCATGGCCGCGCCGCGTTCCATGGAGACGCCGACCACGCGCGCGCAGGGGCGCAGCGCCCTGACCGCCACCGCGATGCCCCCCGCCAGCCCGCCGCCGGACAGGGGCACCAGAACGAGGTCCAACTCCGGCAGGTCGTCGATCAGTTCGAGGCCGATCGTGCCCTGCCCGGCGACGACGTCGGGATGATCGAAGGGCGGGATCGGCGTCAGACCCTGTTCGGCGACGAGCCGCTCGACCTCGGCCTGCGCGTCGTCCTGCGAGCGTCCGACGATCCTGACCTCGGCGCCCAGCGCGCGCACCGCGTCAACCTTGTGCGCCGGCACCAGCGCCGACATGCAGACGACGGCGCGCACACCCGCCGCGCGCGCAGCGTGGGCGACGGCGCGGCCGTGGTTGCCGGTGGACGCGGTGACCAGCCCGCGGCGGCGCGCGTCCTCATCGAGCGCGAGCAGCGCGTTCATGGCACCGCGCAGCTTGAAAGCGCCGGTCGGCTGGCGCGTTTCGAGTTTCAGATGCACCGGCAGGCCGCAGCAGCGCGTGAGCGCCGCCGAGGCGACGAGCGGCGTGCGCAGCACGTGCCCGGCGATGCGCGCGGCGGCGGATTCGACCCGGGCCAAGTCGCACGCGGGCATGGGCGCCGCCGCCGGCTGGATACGGCCGCCCGATTCGGCATTCGCGAGACACACGCTGTGCAGCATCATTTCTCCTGGCAATTACGTCAGAGTAATGTCCGGGGAAAATCATGTCAATCACTATATTGTCATGATTCAATGTCTGGCCGGCGCACGCCGGCCGGAAACTCAGCCGATTGCGCCGACGCCGAAGACCGGGGGAAATTGCTCAAAGGTTTGTCGGACGGTATCGAGCGCCAGCGCGAGCGTGGCATGGCCCATTTTTCCGCCGATGCAGATGCGCACGCCGCCCCCATGGCCGCTGCCGGCGACGAAGGGGTCGGAGGGCGTCAGCGCCACACGGCGCTCGGCGAGCGCGCGCACGAGTCCATCCTCCGTCCAATGCGCGGGCACCTTCAGCCAGGCGCACAGCGACAGCGGGTGGTGCGACGCGATATGCGGGCCGAGCGCATCCGCGACCAACTGCTGGCGCGCCCGCACCTCCTCGCGCTGCACGGCGAGCAGGCGGCGCGCCGTGCCATCTTCGACCCAGCGCGTGGCAATCTCGGCCGGCAGGCAGGTGGCGCTCCAACTCGTCACGCGCAAGATGGACTCCGCGCGGATGCAGTAGCGCGGCGGAACCACCAGATAACCGACGCGCAGGCCCGTGAGCACCACCTTCGTAAAACTGGTGGCGAAGAAGCCCAGGTCCGGGAGCCACTGCGTGATCGCCGGCAGCGGCGCGTCGATCAAGGGCTTGCAGACCTCGTCCTCGACGACGAAGACGCCATGGCGCTGCGCCGTCTCGGCGATGGCGTGGCGGCGTTCCGGGGTCGCGACGTGGCCCGTCGGGTTGTTCAGCGTCGGAATCAGCACCAGCGCGCGCACGTCCCCCGCCGCGCAGGCGGCCTCGAAGGCATCGGGGCGGATTCCCTGCTCGTCCGTCGGCAGGCCCTTGAGCGCGAAGCCGAGGATATTCGCCAGACCGATGATTCCGTGGTCGGTCAGGTTCTCGGTGAGCACGACGTCGCCGGCGCGAATGATGCAGGCCAGCGCCAGGAACAGCGCATGCGCGGCGCCGTTGGTGATCAGGATGCGCTCGGGCGGGGCATCGACCCCGAGCGCTGCGAGCCAGCTGGTGGCGACCTCGCGGTGCCGGTCGAGCCCGGCAATCGGCCGGCAGGGCTGCATGAAGGCCGCATTCTCCCCCGCAGCCAGCGCGGCCAGCACGGCGCGCGAGGCCTCCTCGTGCTCCGGCAGATAGACCCCGCGCACGATGGACAGGTCGATCACCTCGTCCAGGCTGCGGTCGAGCATCATCTGGCCGACACGTTCCGTGACCCTGGCCCTGACGAAGGTTCCGCGCCCGACCTCGCCGCTGAGATAGCCCAGGCGTTCGGCCTCCTGATAGCCCAGGCTGACCGTCTGCACCGAGATGCCCAGATCGCGCGCCAAGTCACGGTGCGGCGGCATGCGGTCCATGGGCTTGAGCCGGCCGGCGTCGATATCGGCGATGATCCACTCCGTCAGCGCCGCATGCTTGGTCTTGCCTTTTTGCCGGGTCAGCGCTGGGCGCCACGCCGCGCCATTGCCGGGGGCCGGGTCGCTCCCGGGGCCAGCGCGCGGATCGGCTCGATGAGGCATGCGATTATCCCGTTCCTGAAACAGGTCATTCATGACACCATGCCCGCCCAGTCGCCGAAAATGAAGCTCGATGCCATCGATCTGAAGATCGTCGTGGCGCTGCGGCAGGACGGTCGCATGACCAAATTGAAGCTCGCGGAGACGGTTGCACTCTCGCCCGCAGCGTGCTGGGAGCGCCTGCGGCGACTCGAGGCCGCAGGCGTGATCAAGGGCTATACCGCGATCGTCGACCTCGAGGCCGACGCACCACGCGCGGCGATTATCGTCGAGCTCAGCCTCAGGAGCCACCAGCAGGCCGACTTCCGCCGCTTTGAAGAAGCCATTGCGCAGGAGCCGTGCATCGTGGCCTGCGACGCAACCGGCGGCGACATCGACTACATCATGCGCGTGGTGGTTCCCGACATCGGCAGCTACCAGCGCCTGATCGACCGCTTGCTCGACGCGCAGATCGGCATCGAACGCTATTTCAGCTACGTCGTGACCAAGGTCGTGGTGCCCGCGCAGCGCGACTGAGGGAGCGCTGCGCGGGCTATGGAATACTTCGCGACAACCGCTGTTCAATGGAGCGGGCCCGGCGCGGGCCCGAGCATCTTGCACGACCACCACGACCCTTCGCAGTGCGGGCATGCGCACGCTCCCAGGCACATCTATATCTACTCCCCCTCCAGCGCGGTGCGCGACAGGGCCGCGTTCCGGCGCGGCGTCGCCCGCTTGCGGGCCCGGGGCCACACGGTGGAGGTTGACGCCGACGCGCTGGCGA
>NZ_AFAL01000365.1 GCF_000193225.1 Verminephrobacter aporrectodeae subsp. tuberculatae At4
GGCGCTGGCCGCCCGAGAGGCTGCCGCCCTGCTCGCCGACCAGGGTGTCGTAGCCCTCGGGCAGTTCGCTGATGAAATCGTGCGCTCCCGCGAGCCGGGCGGCTTGCAGCACGGCCTCTATGGGGGTCGCGGGGTCGGCGATGGCGATGTTCTCGCGCACGCTGCGGTTGAACAGCAGGTTCTCCTGCAGCACCACGCCCACCTGGCGGCGCAGCTGGGCCGCGTCGATGAGGCTGATGTCGATTCCGTCCACGAGGATGCGGCCCTGGCTGGGCGTGTACAGGCGCTGGATCAGTTTGGTGAGCGTGCTCTTGCCCGAGCCCGAGCGGCCCACGATGCCGATGATTTCTCCGGGGCGCAGGTCCAGGCTCACCCCCGCCAGGACGGGCGCGGCCTCGGGCCGGTAGCGAAAGTGGACGCCGTCGAGCGTGATGCGGCCCTCGATCGGGGGTAATTGGGCGGCGCTGCTCGGGGGCACTTCGGTGCGCGTGTCGAGGATGTCGCCCAGCCGCGCCATGGAGATGCCGGTCTGCTGGAAGTCCGTCCACAGCTGCGCCATGCGCATGATGGGCTGCGCCACGCGCTGGGCAAACATGTTGAAGGCGATGAACTGGCCGACGGTGAGCGCGTTGTCCATGACCAGGCGCGCGCCGTACCAGAGCGTGGCGGCGTTGACGAGTTTGCCGATCAGGTTGATTCCCTCGTGCGCCCAGCTGGCCAGGTTCTGCGTCCGGAAGCTGGCGCTGACGTAGGCGGCCAGCTGCTTGTCCCAGCGGCGTGCGAAGGAGGGCTCGAGCGCGCCCGCCTTGACGGTCTGGATTGCGCTCACGGTCTCCACCAGCATCGCCTGGTTTTCTGCTCCGCGGGCGAATTTGTGGTCCAGCCGGCGGCGCAGCATGGGCACGACCGCGAGGCTCAGGCCAAAGTACAGCGGCAGGCTGACGAGCACGATGAGCGTCAGCGGGACGCTGTAGAACAGCATCACCGCGATGAAGACCCCCGAGAACAGCACGTCCAGCACCACGGTCAGGGCGTTGCCGGTCAGAAAGCTGCGGATGTTCTCCAACTCGCGCACGCGCGCCACCGAGTCGCCCACGCGCCGCGCCTGAAAGTAGGCCAGCGGCAGCTGCACCAAGTGGCGAAACAGGCGCGCGCCGAGTTCCACGTCGATGCGGTTCGTCGTGTGGCTGAAAACGTAACTGCGCAGTGCGTTCAGAACGCTCTCGAACAGCACCACGATCACGAGGCCGATGACCAGAACGTCCAGCGTGGTCACGCCCCGGTGCACCAGCACCTTGTCCATCACGACCTGAAAGAACAGCGGGCTGACCAGCGCAAAGAGTTGCAGCATGAACGAGATCAGCAGCACCTCGCCCAGGAGCTTGCGGTGCTTGACGAGGCTGGGGATGAACCAGGAGAAGTCAAACTTGGCCAGTTCGCCGGCCAAGCTCGCGCGGCTGGTGATGAGGATGAGTTCGCCCGTCCAGCGGGCGGCAAAGACCTCCAGGGGTTCGATCACCGGCTGGCTGCCCGCAGCGGGCGCCGACGGGTCCTGCAAGAGCACCCGCTGCCCGTCGCACTGGGCAAGAACGACCGTGCGCGCCGAACCGGCCGGCCCGCGCAGCAGGGCCAGCGCGGGCAGCGGACTCAGGGAGAGCCGGTCGGTGCCGGTGCGCGAGCGCTTGGCGCGCAGGCCCAGGTGCTTGGCCGCCCGGAGCAGGTCCTCGGTGCTCGCGGGTTCGCTGGGCCGCAAGCCGATTTGGTGGGCCAGCGTGGCCGGGTCGGCTGCGGTTTGGTGCAGCCGGGCGACCATGCACAGGGCCGTGAGCGAGTCCGCTGCCGGGTCCTGGCGCGTGCTGGTCTGCGGTGCTGCTGTGGGTGCATCCGGCGTGTCGGCCGTGGCCACGGGGGCAGCTACCTCTGTATTCTTCTCTGCCATGGGGGAACTCATCCCTTCTCTTGATTTGCCCCAGGGCTTGCGCTCCTGGGCAGAGACTCGCGGGGCCGAAACTGCTTGCTGCCCGTCGAGCCTGACTGGAGACGCTGCAAGTTCGAAGCCGTGCACGCGCGGATCGGGACAGGTGCGGTCGCTGACACAATCGGTGCAAAGTTTGAGTGCGGCCGCGACGCGGCCGATGTATTCCCGCACTGCTGCTTGGTAACGCGTGTGTCGGAGAGAGTGCGGAACATGTCAAAACTGCCTGACGGGTCGTGTGAAGAAGGAATGACATATGGTAACTTGAAAACAATGATTTGGATTTGACGTTACACAATTTGTACGGAACGATGCATGGTTGGCACGTAACAGAGGATCGACGCCTTCCTGGGCTACTGGAGCCCGAGCATGACGCCGATCATCGAGCCCTTCGTCAAGGCCGGGCAGATCAGGGTGCTCGAGCGGCCGAATCTGGTGGGCGCCAAGTACACCCTCGCGGTCCCTGCGTATCTGTACGAAAAGGGGCTGAAAACCTTTGCCGATATCGCCGGGTTCCGCAAGGAACTCGACGGCAAGCTCCACGGCATCGAGCCCGGCAACGATGGCAACGCGCTGATGCAGCGCATGATCGACAAGAACGAGTACGGCCTGGGAGGCTTCAGGTTGGTCGAGTCCAGCGAAGCGGGAATGCTCGCCGAAGTCCGGCGCGCGGCGCGCGGCAGCCGGGCGATCGTCTTTCTGGGCTGGGAGCCGCACCCCATGAACGTGCAGATGAAGATGAAATACCTGGAGGGCGGTGACGCCGTGTTTGGCCCGAACTTCGGGGAGGCCAAGGTATTCACCGCCATTCCACCAAGCTACGAGGCACGCTGCCCGAACGTCGCGACGCTGCTGAAAAACCTGCAATTCAGCACCGACGTCGAAAACGCGGTGATGCTCGGCATTCTCGAAAAAGCCCGGCCCAACGCCGCGGCCAGAGCCTATCTGAAGAAAAACCCCGCCCTGCTCGACGGATGGCTCCAGGGCGTGAAAACCTTTTCCGGCCAGGACGGCCTGCCCGCCGTCGCGGCGGCGCTCCGGCGATGAAATCTTCGTCCCAAGCAAAACCCAAGGAGACTCCCCATGTCAACGAATCGCGCTGTCGTTTACCTGCGCCCGGGCCAGGTCGAGGTCCAGTCCATCCCCTTCCCCAAGCTGCTCGATCCCCTGGGCAAGAGCGCCGAGCACGGCGTGATCCTGCGGGTTCTGAGCACCAATATCTGCGGCTCCGACCAGCACATGGTGCGCGGCCGCACCACGGCGCCGGCCGGGCTGGTGCTGGGCCATGAAATCACGGGCGAGGTGCTGGAGGCCGGCCGCGACGTCGAGACGCTCAAACCCGGCGACATGGTTTCCGTGCCGTTCAACGTGGCCTGCGGGCGCTGCCGCAGCTGCAAGGAGCAAAACACCGGCGTCTGCCTGAGCGTCAACCCCGCGCGCGCCGGCGGTGCCTACGGCTACGTTGACATGGGCGGCTGGATCGGTGGGCAGGCCGAATACGTGATGGTTCCGTACGCCGACTTCAACCTGCTGAAGTTCCCCGACCGCGCGCAGGCGATGGAGAAAATCCGCGACCTGACCTGCCTGTCCGACATTCTTCCCACCGGCTACCACGGCGCGGTCACTGCCGGGGTCGGCCCGGGCAGCACGGTGTACGTGGCGGGGGCCGGGCCGGTGGGTCTGGCAGCGGCCGCGTCGGCGCGGCTACTCGGGGCGGCGGTGGTCATCGTCGGCGACGTGAATCCGGCGCGTCTGGAGCATGCGCGCAAGGTGGGCTTTGAAACCACCGACCTGTCCAGGGACGCGACGCTGGCGGAACAAATCGGGCAGATTCTGGGAACCCCGGAAGTCGATTCCGCCATCGACGCGGTGGGCTTCGAGGCGCGCGGCCACGGCCACGCGGGCGCGCAGGTGGAGGCCCCGGCGACGGTCCTGAATGCATTGATGGAAATCACGCGTGCGGCGGGGCGGATCGGCATCCCCGGCCTGTACGTCACGCAGGACCCGGGCGCCGCTGACAAGGCCGCGCAGCACGGTGCGCTGAGCATCCGCTTCGGGCTGGGCTGGGCCAAGTCGCACAGCTTTTTTACCGGCCAGACTCCGGTCATGAAATACAATCGCGCGCTGATGCAGGCCATCCTCTGGGAGCGCATCCGGATCGCCGACGTGGTGGGCGTGCAGGTGATCCCGCTCGACGAGGCGCCGACCGGCTACGCCGAGTTCGACGCCGGGGCGCCGAAGAAATTCGTCATCGACCCGCACGGGCTGCTCGCGCAGGCCGCCTGACGCGCAGGGCCCCGAAGGGGGATACTGCCTTCCCGCCAAAGCGCGCAGCGCCGCACGAAGGACCCCCCTATGGCCGTCAGCGTTTTCGACATCTTCAAGATCGGCATCGGTCCGAGCAGCTCGCACACCGTGGGACCGATGCGCGCGGCGCGCCTGTTCGCCGAACGCCTGCTGCACCAGGGGCTGCTCGCGGGCTGCGCCCGCGTCGAGGTCAAGCTCTATGGCTCGCTGGGGTCAACGGGCAAGGGCCACGGCAGCGACAAGGCGGTGCTGCTCGGGCTCGCGGGCCATGACCCCGAAAGCGTGGACGTGGAGGCCATCGCCTCCTTGCTCGAACGCATCCGCGACACCGGCGAACTGCACCTGGCGGGCCAGCACCCGATCGCGTTTCGGGAAAAGGACCACCTGACGTTCTACCGGCGCGAGACCCTGCCCTTTCACCCCAACGGCATGCGCTGCGTGGCGTACGACGCCGCGGGCGTGGAACTGCTCAACCGCTGCTACTACTCGGTGGGGGGCGGCTTCGTGGTCAGCGACGAGGTGCTCGCCGACGGGCGCAAGCACAGGATGCTGCTCCCGGACCAGACCGTGCTGCCCCATCCCTTTCGCAGCGGCGACGAGTTGCTGCAGCAATGCCGGACCAGCGGCCTGTCGATTGCCGCCCTGATGCGCCACAACGAACGCCACTGGCGCAGCGACGCCGAGATCGACGCGGGCCTGCTCAGAATCTGGGACGTGATGCAGGCCTGCGTCGTGCGCGGCTGCCGGACCCGGGGCGTGCTGCCCGGCGGCTTCAAGGTGAAGCGGCGCGCCGCCGACCTGCACGCCAGGCTCTGCGCGCACTCCGGGCCCGGAAACCCGATCGGTGGCGCAGACGATCCCCTGCGCGTGCTCGACTGGGTGAACCTCTACGCGCTCGCGGTGAACGAGGAGAACGCCGCCGGGGGCCGGGTCGTCACCGCGCCGACCAACGGCGCCGCGGGAATCGTTCCGGCCGTGCTGCACTACTACACCCGGTTCGTCGCCAGCGCCCGTTCCGAAGGCGTCGTCGACTGCCTGCTGACCGCTGCCGCGATCGGCATCCTGTACAAGGAAAACGCATCGCTCTCCGGCGCCGAAGTCGGCTGCCAGGGCGAGGTCGGGGTCGCCTGCTCCATGGCCGCCGCAGCCCTGTGCGCGGTGCTCGGCGGTACGCCAGAACAGGTGGAGAACGCCGCCGAAATCGGCATGGAGCACCACCTGGGCCTGACCTGCGATCCGGTCGGCGGCCTGGTGCAGATCCCCTGCATCGAGCGCAACGCGATCGCCTCGGTCAAGGCCATCAACGCCGCGCGCATGGCGCTGCACGGCGACGGCACGCACCACGTGAGCCTGGACAAGGTCATCAAGACCATGCGCGAGACCGGCGCCGACATGATGAGCAAATACAAGGAGACCGCGCGCGGCGGCCTGGCCGTGAACATCGTCGAGTGCTGATCCACTGCCGCGCGTGCAGCGCGTGGCATGCGGGCACGCAGGTCCGCGTCATGCGCCGCAAATCTGCGCGGTCGTCTTCGTCGGCAGAAACCCCTTTTTGCCGAAACCGAACGGTGCCACGAGGGCCAGGTGTTCCCCGGAGCCGATGAATGGCAGCAACACCTTGTTGAACGCGGCGCGCAAATCCTGGTCGTTCTTTCTGAATCCGAATGCCCCATGCGAAGCCACGGACCTGTTCATGACCTTCTGGAAAGGGTCGGTGGCCTCGACGCCATCGGCCTTCTTGGCCATGTTGGGGCGCAGCGCAGGCGATCGAGCCTGCCCTCTCCCTGCGGCGCACAAACCCGTATGCGGCGCTGCGCGATCCCTTGCTCTCGTCGCCTGCATTCACACGCGCCGGTACCGCGCAGCCGAGCACCATGGGTCGAGGCTCACGGCCGCGCCGAGGGGCCGAGCAGTTGCGTGAACTCCACCCGTTCATGGATCACGTAGTGGATGAAGTCCCCAGGCGCCAGGGTCTGCAAAGGGGAATGGGTCTCGACTTCAAAGTAAGGCAGTTGCGCTGCATTGAAGACTTCCAACGGATGGGCATGTGCATGGGCCCGCGTCGCATCGACCTCGGAACGCCTGGCATAGCGAACGTTCCATTCGGTAAATTCCACTTCGATCTCACCCCGCTCACTCTGGAATCCGCACTTGAATTCCTTGGCGACATGGCAGTGCACATGCGCGCTGCAAGCCGTCCCATCGATGATTCCTTCTTCCATCAGCGACGCAACCGATGCTTTCCCGGGCAAGGACGTCACGCTTGGCGCCGAACCAGAAGGCGTCGGCGGCAATGGAATCCGGACAATGGCTGGACGGCGCAGCATCAACACGTCCCATACGCCACAGCGCACGGTCCGTGTCCCCGCATTGCGAAGCGTGTGCGCAATGCCCCACTCCCGCGCGCCCACGGGCCAATCCAATCGGCGGATGATTTGCAGCCCTGAATCCGAGCATATGGGACTCTCCAGCGAAAGTCCCATGGCACTTGCATGGCACCAGGACGCCGTGAGTTTCCAAGCCAGACTGTCCAGATCCCGATGAGGAGACCCGCGAGGCCACGCAGACTCCGGGGCCACCCAGGTCTTTCCTCCGCCCCACAGCGGAAACGCCCAGTCGCCGCAAAGGTCCCGCCATTGCCGTTCATCCCCGGAGAAGGTTTTCCCCTGCAAACCGGGATGGATAAAGCACAGCTCGTGCACGCCCGCACGAATTCCCATGAGACGACCGCCCACGGCAGGCACCAGACTCAGCGCCAAGTCCCCCTGCCGCAGGACGATGGCAGGCCATCCTTTGAAAATTTCCAGCGAAAGCGCATGTTCCCCGGCGCGCATACATGCCTTGAAAATCAGCTCTTGTCCACGGGCTTGCTGCGCAGCAGTGCCACCGTTTCCGGCTGCGCGACCTTGCACAGGCAGGGGGGCAGGCCGCGGGAGATCAGTTCGGCGTCCGAAGTCACCATGGCTCCGATGCCAGCCAGGGTCGCATTCAAAGCGCCCGCCTGATGCGGCGAAAGCAACAGGGAATCAGCCCTGCGGGCACGGTGGTCCAAAGGCAATGGCTCGACCGGAAATACGTCCGTCGCTACGCGAATATGGCCTGTCGCGGCCACGTCCAGCATGGCTTCAAAATCCACGACCCCGGCACGGCTGACGAGCACCAGCGAGGCCCCCGCCTGCATGGACGCAAAGGCTTCCCGGCCCAGAAAGCCCTGGTTCTCAGAGGTCACGCCCGCGACCACGAATACGATTTTCGAGCTCGTCAGCACCGCCTCCAACGTGGCGGCCTCATAGCCAAATGACCGAATGTACTCCCGGGATAACCACGGATCATGGACTTTGACCAGCGGATGAAACGGCGCGAGCAAGGGCACGATGGCGCGGCCCAGATCGCCAAAGCCGATGAACCCGACGTTTTGTTGGCGCAAGGAATAGGCTCCCCGATTCGCATCGAGACCGTATTTCTCTGTCCCCTCGCGGAAATACCGGTCCGAGCGGCTGATGCCACGCGCCAAATCGATGGCCATGCCAAGCGCTGCTTCTGCGACCGGCTCAGCAAATACGGGGCTGATGTTCAGGATCCGGACACCCCGTGACATGGCGCAGCCATAGTCGATGTTCGGCAGAAAATTGCCTTCCACATTGAATATCGCCCGCAAATGAGGCGCCATGCGCAAACGCGATTCCGGCATATCGATCTGGCCGATGAGTATTTTCAGCCTCGGCGCCAACGCTTCGAATTCGGCCTGCGTGGGAGGCGCATCGTCATGGATGCGGAGTTCCCCCAGGGCACGCAAGCGCTCCAATTGGTTTTCCGTAAAGATGTCTGCGACCTCGCGCGGTGCAGGAACCAGAAGAATGGTTTTGTCAGATGGCATCATGGCAGCTCGCACTATGGAGGTGAAAATCCTGAATTACTTCTTTTTGCCGAAAATCTTGTCTGCGGTGACGGTGCCAATGATCAAGGCACCCATGACGATTTGCTGGTAGTACGATTGCACGTTCATGATGTTCAGGATATTGCTGATCACGCCAATGATCAAGCCGCCCACCACCACGCCGGTGACCCGGCCACGGCCACCAAAGAAGCTGGTTCCACCGATGATGGCCGAGGCAATGGCCAGGGTCTCAAAGCCGGTGCCGGCATTCGGCTCCGCTGCACCGGTGCGCGCTACCGTGAGAACACCGGCAATTCCGGAGCAAACGCCCGAAATGACGAAAACGACCAAGGTGTGCAGCTTGATGTTGATTCCGGAAAACCAGGCCGCCTGGGCGTTTCCCCCCAGTGCATAAATATTGCGACCCAGCCTGGTGTACGACGCCAGAAAATACAGAAATCCCGCCACCGCAATAGCGACCAGCACGGGCACGGGCATACCCAGCACGCGCCCCGCCAGCACATTCGAAAAACCGACCGGAAACCCGAACACCGAACGGGCATCCGAAATGATCAAGGTCAATCCCCGGTAAATCGCCATCATTCCCAGCGTAATGATGAAGGGATGCAATTGCGTGACATTCACCAGAAAACCGTTCACGACACCGAGCAAGGCCCCCAGCAGCACACCCCCGAGCAATACGGCGAGCCAGGGTGGGCAGCCCGCCACCATGAGCTGCGCCGTCACCATCCCGGTCAGCGCGAGCATGGACCCGACGGACAAATCAATCCCTGCAATCAGGATGGTGAAGAACACGCCACAGGCCAGCAAGATCATCACGGAGCTTTGCAGAAGAACCTGCACCAGATTGTCTTTGGTCAGAAAGAATTCCGGAGACAAGACACTGCAAATGGCCAGCAGCAGCAACAAAATCGCGAGGGTTCCGCTGCTTTGCCACAGCGTCCCGAGAGCCAGACCCGGTTTTCTCGAAGCTGTGCCACCCGCATTTTCATGGGCACTCGTCACGCTGTCTTTCATGCTCGATCGGCCTTCACTCTGTTGCAATCCGGACAATCTTCTCTTCCGTGGCGTCTGCATTATTCAAAATACTGGCGATGCGTCCATCCTTGTAGACTGCTATGCGGTCACATATGCCGAGCAATTCCGGCAACTCGGAAGACACCATCAAGATGCCCTTGCCAGACCCGGCCAGCTGGCGCATGATCCGGTAGATTTCGCTCTTGGCACCGACGTCGATTCCGCGCGTGGGCTCGTCAAAAATGAACAAATCACTGCCGGCTGCCAACCATTTGGCAATGATGACTTTCTGCTGGTTCCCACCCGACAGCTCAGCAATGTTCTGCCTGACGGATGTACAGCGAATGCGCAGCCTGGACCTGTATTCTTCCCCGAGAATTTTTTCCTTGGAAAAGTTGATGCGCTCCAGTGATAACTGACGCTTTGCACTTTTCAGAAAATGCAGAATGGAAATGTTTTCTGCGATGGAGAAATTGTGGAAAAATCCCGTATGGCGTCGATCTTCCGTCACAAAAGCCATGCCCGCTTTGACAGCCGCATAGGGCGATTCCACGCTGACCGTTTTGCCCCGGCACTGCACATGGCCTGACTGGAGTTTGCGGGCGCCAAAAATGGCTTCCATCAATTCGCTGCGGCCAGACCCGATCAAGCCGGCAAAGCCCAGAATCTCTCCGCGCCGCAAGCCAAAGCTGACGTTGCGGACCCGTCCGTCCACCGTCTGCAAGTTCACAGCCTTGAAGATTTCCTCGTGCTCTGCACCATCCCATGGTACAGGCCGTCCCGCTTCCAGCTCGCGCCCGACCATGGCCGCCACCAAGCGCTGGGGCTCGGTGGTCTTCGCCGGATACGTGGCAATATGGCAGCCGTCTTTCAATACCGAAACCCGGTCAGCGATGACGGGAATCTCTTTGAGCTTATGGGAAATGTAGACAATCCCGATACCCTCGGCCCTGAGTTCATGAATTATTCGAAACAGATGCCCGACCTCTTCATCCGTGAGCGAGGAAGTGGGTTCGTCCATGATGATGAGTCGCGCATCACTCACCAGGGCCTTGGCGATCTCGACCTGCTGCTTTTCAGACAGGGACAGCTGACCGACTGGCGTTGCCGGGTCCCGCTTCGAACCCACCCGCCGGAGTGCGTGCACCGTTTTCTCGCGCATCAGGGCGCGATGCACCACGGGAACGCCCAGCACCCTGCGGGTCGGCAAATTGCCGACGAACAGGTTTTCCTCGATGGACAGATAGTCGATGACGCTCAATTCCTGATAAATCAGCCGGATGCCAAATTTCTTCGATACATCAGGCGTGAGCGCCTTGTACGTTGATTCACCCAGCTGAATTTCACCCGCCGTGGGCTGATGGATGCCGCTGAGAATTTTCATCAATGTCGATTTGCCTGCACCGTTCTCTCCCAGCAAGGCATGCACCTCTCCCGGGAGAACATTGAAACTGACGCCCTGCAACGCGGTCACGCTGCCAAACCGCTTCACAAGGTCACGAACGGCGACCAGGCTGTTCATGGCGCTGGCGCATCAGTCTTTGGAGACTATTTTGGAATCCACTGCGATGAACAGGGGTGGCTGATCCACCCTGATGACCGGCCGGCTCTTGAGCGTGTCGATCATTACGCCCAATGCCTTGGCGCCCATGGCTGCTGAATCTTGGGCGACTGTTGCCGTGAGCTCCCCCTGCTTGACCGAATGGATGGCTTCCGGCACACCATCGGTGCCGATGACGAGCACTTTGCCGAGCTTGTTCGCATTCTTCACGGCCTGCAATGCGCCCAGAGCCATTGTGTCATTCGCTGCATAAATGGCCTTCAGATCCGGATTGCGCTGCAAAATCGTGCTGCTGACGTCCAGGGCCCTGGATCGATCCCAGTCACCCGGCAAACTGGCCACGAGTTGCACATTGGATTGGGTCTGCAGTGCTTTTCTCACACCGTCCCGGCGTGCATCGCCGCTCGCGTTTCCCGCTTTGCCTTCGACGATGGCGACTTTTCCACCGGCAGAACCCATCTTGCTCAGAATGAACCCGCCTGCCTTCTCGCCCAATGCCAGGTTGTCGGTGGACAGGAAGGCCACCACGCTGCCCCCGGCAGAACTCAGCTGACCCATGTCAGCACGCTCGTCGATGTTCACGACGTAGATTCCTTTCTTGCTTGCTGCGGCCATGGCCTGAATCAAGTTCACGGGAGAGATTGGTGCGACGCCGATGGCTTTGTAGTTTTTGTTCACCACATCCTCCAGCAGGCGCTGTTGTCCGGTGATGTCATCCTCGCCAGCAGCAGCAAAGACATCTGCCTGCACTCCGCGCTTCCTGGCTTCGGCGGCTATGCCATCCCGCATGGCCACCCAGTACGGGCTTGCCAATGTTTTGAGGACGATGGCGTAGTCAGCAGCGTGGACATTTGCAATCAGGGCAAAAGCCATGCATGCGCTGGCTGCCAGTGCGAGGGCGATTTTCTTCGGTTTCATGTGCTCTCCTGTCGCGCGGTTGCGCAGTTTTTGTTGCCCGGTGGATAGCGTGTCAGGTATCCATATTGCTGTGGAGCGCGCACAACGGCTTCTGCGCTGCGGTCTGCGTCTTCGGTCCCTGGGAAAGCTCCCCCATGACAGGGCGCGCGGCATCCGCGACCCAGCCTTGGCCCGGGCGGTTTGCGCTCGCCAACGTGGTTCGCCCATACCAAAATGCAATCGTTCCTGCGTTGGCGATAGCCAAACCCAAGGTCGTCATTCCTGTCTCCTGCCGCGCTACATGCGCTTATTAAATTGGCCGGGAGTCTATGCGCAGAGAAAGTTTTCCCATATTTTGTATGATTTATGACTGATTCCGTCGTAAATAGCAGAACTATCAATAGATCAGGGTTAATACCAAACGCTTATCATGCTAAATTCGCCACGCAGCGAAATGGATATGCCCGCGAACGCCCAATAAACCCGAAAAAAAGCTGCGTGGATCAGGGGACGACTGCCTTGGCACGCGCCGATTCCGCAAAGCAGACCATGCAAACAGCAGCAAGAACTTCCGGGATGGACGCCATGGGCCCATCACTGGGAATGGCGTTCCGGCTCAGAAGGCTGGAAGTTCAAAGTGAGTTGGCGCATTTGATTTCAGACCAGCCGGGTATTGGCCGGGCGGACGTCGCGCGCATCACGGGAATGGCCCGTTCCACCGTTTCGGACCACATACAGCCACTGCTCGATACGGGCTTGTTCAGCGAGCAAAAGGCCCGCTACGCCGGCAGAGGGCGTCCGTCGCTGGGGCTGACGCTGAATGCGCGGGCCGGGATCATTCTGGTGGCCGACATCGGCATTACGCACGTGCGCTTGGTGGTGACGGATCTGGCGCGTCAAAAACTGGCAGAGGACGCGCTCCCTCCCGACTATTCCGTTCCTCCCGAGACCATGCTGGAGCGCATTGCATCACGCTTTCAGGAACTGTTCCAGACACAACAGCTCGTGGATATTCCGCTCCGCGCCATGGTGGTGGGCATACCGAGTCCTGTTGACTTCGAAAAGGGCGTTCCGGTGCGGCCCCCGATCATGCCTGGATGGGATGGGTTCCCGGTTGGGGAGTGGCTTGAGAAACGAATGCATGTGACCGTGCTGGTGGACAACGACGTCAATCTGATGGCCCTCGGAGAGGCTCGTTCACGCCCTCCATCCGAGTCTCCCTTGATCTTCATCAAGGTCGCCAGCGGCATCGGTTGCGGCATCATCACCCAGGGGGGTGCGTTGCACCGTGGCGCAGACGGTGACGCCGGGGATATCGGCCATATTCGCGTAGCGCAGGCGTCCGGTCTGACATGCGTCTGTGGCAATACAGGTTGCATCGAAGCCGTTGCCTCCGTGCCCTCGATCATGCGCCAAATCAGGGTGGCCAAAGGCGACGAGACCATCGAACTGCCAGAGCTGGGTGTACTCGTGTCGTCGGGGGACATCACCGCCATAAGACTCGTGCGCGAAGCGTCGGCTCAGATCGGAGAGGTCGTGGCTACTTTGGTGAACATGTTCAATCCGGCATGCATCGTGTTGGGTGGAAAACTGGCGCATATGAGCGATGACCTCCTGTCGGGTGTGCGGGCTGCGGTCTATCGCCGCGCTCCCCCATTGGCGACCCGCCGGCTCAGCATTGAAAGCGCACGGGCAGGGCGTGATGCAGGGATCATCGGAGGGATTGCGCTGGGGGTAGACAGCGCGTTGTCTGCCCATGGCTTGCAAAAACTTCAAGAGGCGACACCGGGCACAGCCGGCGGGGTCGGGATGGCGGACTGAAAGAAGGGAAACAGGGGGCTCTTTCAGGCTCCGTACCCCGTTGGACAAGGCAGCAAGTTCTTACCATTCATCCCGGTGATTTTTCCCCGATTGCCTTCGCGGACCGCGACACAATCGCGCTTCCAAAACTATCGGAGTTGGCATGAAGGACACCGCGCTGCATGGACCTCTTCCTGAATCGACCCCCTCTGTTTCTGGTGCCCAATGGGGCGCGTCGGCCCTGGCGCTCACGCTCGCGGCGTGCAGCGGCAGCGATGCGCCCGACTACCCCACGCTCGACGGCAACAAGCCCCTGGTCATCGGTCACCGCGGCGCCAGCGGCTACCTGCCGGAGCACACGCTGGAGGGCTACCGGCGCGCCATCGCGTTGGGCGCCGACTTCATCGAACCGGATCTGGTGGCCACCAGCGACGGCGCGCTGGTCGCGCGCCACGAGCCGAACATCACGGCGACCACCGATGTGTCGCAGCGCCCCGAATTCGCCAGCCGCAAGACGAAGAAAATGATCGACGGCGTGCAGGAGGAGGGCTGGTTCGTCACGGACTTCACGCTCGCGGAAATCAAGACGCTGCGCGCCGTCCAGCCCATGGCCGAGCGCGACCAGTCGTACAACGGCAAGTTCCAGATACCCACGTTCGAGGAGGTGCTGGACCTGGCCAAAACCGAGGGCGCCAAGGCGGGCCGCAGCGTGGGCGTGTACCCGGAGACCAAGCACCCCAGCTACCACGCCAGGCAGGGCCTGCCGCTGGAGGACCGCCTGCTCGCCATCCTCGCGAAATACGGCTACACCACCTCGGCTGCGCCCGTCATCGTGCAGTCGTTCGAAGTCTCCAACCTCAAGTACCTGCGCAGCAAGACCGGGCTGCGCCTGGTGCAATTGGTCGACGCCAACGGCGTCCATCCCGACGGCAGCATGGACCTGAGCGCGCCCTACGACCGGCCCTATGACTTTGCCGTGGCCGGCGATGCACGCACCTTCGCCAGCCTGCTGACCCCCGAGGGCCTGAAGGAGGTCAAGACCTACGCCGACGGAATCGGCCCCTGGAAGCCGTATCTGATTTCTTCCCGGCAGGTGGACACGAACCAGGACGGCAAGGCCGACGATCTGAACGGCGACGGCACGATCGACGAGCGCAACCGGGTGCTGCTGCCCGCCACCGAAGTGCTCAAGAACGCGCATGCGGCTGGCCTGTTCGTGCACGCCTACACCTTCCGCAACGAGGCCCGGCGCCTGGCGTCGGACTTCCGGGGCGACCCCCGGGCCGAATACCGGCTGTTCTTCGATCTCGGGGTGGACGGCGTGTTCAGCGATTTCCCGGACACGGCCAAGGGCGCGCGCGACGGCTGATGCGGCCGCCTTGCGCAAAATACCCCGCCTACACGCGCTCCAGAAGCACGGCAATGCCCTGCCCCACGCCGATGCACATGGTGCACAGCGCGTACCTGCCCGCGGTTGCGTGCAGGCGGTTCACGGCCGTGGTGGCCAGGCGCGCGCCGCTGGCGCCCAGCGGGTGGCCCAGCGCGATGGCGCCGCCCCAGGCGTTCACACGCGCGTCGTCGTCCTTCAGGCCCAAGGCGCGCAGCACGGCCAGGCCCTGCGCGGCGAAGGCTTCGTTGAGTTCGATCACGTCCAGTTGCTCGATGGCGAGACCGGTTTGCGCCAGCAGCTTGCGCGTCGCGGGAGCCGGGCCGAAACCCATGATGCGCGGCGCCACACCGGCGACGGCCATCCCGAGCACGCGCGCGCGGGGCGCGAGGCCGTGCTTCGCGGCACCGGCCTCGCTGGCCAGCAGCAGTGCGCAGGCGCCGTCGTTCACTCCCGATGCGTTGCCCGCCGTCACCGTGCCGCCGGGCCGCACCACGCTGCGCAGCCCGGCCAGCGCTTGGAGGCTGGTTTCGCGCGGGTGTTCGTCCTGGCTCAGCACGCTGGCTTCGCCCTTTCCTGCACCGCGCACGGCAATGATTTCGCGCGCCAGGTGGCCGGCCTTTTGCGCTGCCCTGGCCCGGAGCTGGCTGGCCAGGGCCATGCGGTCCTGCGCCTCGCGTTCGATGCCGAATTCGGTGGCGACGTTCTCGGCGGTCTCGGGCATCGAGTCCACGCCGTACTTTTCCTGCATCAGCCGGTTCACGAAGCGCCAGCCGATCGTGGTGTCGTACACCACGTTGTTGCGGCTGAACGCCGCATCGGCCTTGGGCATGACGAAGGGCGCGCGGCTCATGCTTTCCACGCCGCCGGCGATCATCAGCTGCGCCTCGCCCGCCTTGATGGCGCGTGCCGCCGTTCCCACCGCGTCCAGGCCCGAGCCGCACAGGCGGTTGATGGTGGCGCCGGGCACGTCGATCGGCAGGCCCGCGAGCAGGCTGGCCATATGGGCCACGTTGCGGTTGTCTTCTCCGGCCTGGTTCGCGCAGCCGTAGAGCACGTCGCCCACCGCCGCCCAGTCCACGCCGGGGTTGCGCTCCATCAGCGCCTTGATGGGGATGGCCCCCAGGTCGTCGGTGCGCACGCTGCTCAGCGCCCCGCCATAGCGGCCGAAAGGGGTGCGGATGGCGTCGCAGATGAAGGCTTGTGCTGTGCTGCTCATGCAGGGGTCTCCTGGGGGTCGTGAAAAATGGGCGCCGAAGTCCCCGCACGGGGCGGACGGGCCGGTGCCGCAATGTATGGCACGGACGGGGCCCCTGCGTTGCACGCAGGCGACAGCGCTGAGCGGCAGGCGCGGCCCGTGCGCCGGGTCCGGCGCAGCCGCCTGCGGGCAAAGGGCTGCGTGCTACGCTCGCGTGCCATGTTCAGCCCCTCCCGAGCCGACGCGCGGCACTTTTTCTGCGGGGTGTACGCCAGGACCCGAAGCGGCGCCCCCCTGCAGGCCATCGAGACGCTGGCCAGCCTGTGGATTGCCGAGCATCCCGAATACCACGCCGACCTGCGCGACGCCGACGCGGCCGTGGCGCGCAACTACGACGCAACGCCGGGGCAGGGCAACCCGTTTCTGCACCTGTCCATGCACCTGTCGATCAGCGAACAGTGCAGCATCGACCAGCCGCCCGGAATACGCCAGGCGGTGGAGCGGCTGAGCGCACGCCTCGATTCGCTGCACGACGCGCACCACGCGGCGATGGACTGCCTCGGCGAGATGCTCTGGGAAAGCCAGCGCGCAGGCGGCCCGCCCGACGGCCAGGCCTACGTCGCCTGCGTGCAGCGGCGCGCCTCGCGGGACTGAGCGCCGCCCCGGGTTTCGTACGCCATTGCCCAAGAAATTGGCAAATTTGCAACAAATTCCCGAATTCAGCGTGGGGTTGTCGCTGTACCTTTGGCGCCCATGCGCCTAGCATGCTCCCCATGAGCCACACAGACTTCGGTTTTCAATCCATCGACGCGCAGGACAAGGCGGGCCGCGTGCGCGCCGTGTTCGACTCCGTCGCCGCCAGATACGATCTGATGAACGATCTCATGTCGGTCGGCCTGCACCGCGTCTGGAAGGCCTGCACCGTGCTCGCGGCGAACCTGGACGAGGGCAGCCAGGTGCTCGACATTGCGGGCGGAACGGGCGATCTGGCGCTGGCCTTTGCCAAGAAGGTGGGACACTCGGGGTGCGTGGTGCATACCGACATCAACGAAGCCATGCTGCGCATGGGCCGCGACCGCCTCATCGACGCCGGCGTGGTGCTGCCGACGCTGGTCTGCGATGCAGAAAAACTCCCCTTTCCGGACGCGCGCTTCGACTTGGTGAGCGTGGCCTTCGGCCTGCGCAACATGACGCACAAGGACCGGGCCATCGCCGAGATGTGCCGGGTGCTCAAACCGGGCGGCAAGCTGCTGGTGCTGGAGTTTTCCAAGGTCGCCAAGCCACTGGAGAAGATCTACGACTGGTACTCGTTCAAGGTGCTGCCCCAGCTGGGCAGGCTGGTCGCGGGCGACCCGGCGAGCTACCGCTACCTGGCCGAGTCGATCCGCATGCACCCCGGGCAGGAAGCGCTCAAGAGCCTGATGCAGAAAAATGGCTTCGGGCACGTGGACTACCACAACATGACCGGGGGCATCGTGGCCCTGCATGTTGGAATCAAGTGTTGAAAATGTTGAATGGGCATGTCGCCCGGTAAATGAAGAAACGGAGAAGTCATGATGCAGAAACTGTGGTCTGTGGTATTGGTCGCGGCACTGGCGTTGGTACACGCGGATGCCGACGCCCGTCGACTGGGGGGCGGAAAGTCGGTCGGCAGGCAGTCGGGCAACGTCACGCAACGCGAGTCGGCAGCGCCAAGTGCCCCGGCACAGAACGCCACCAACGCCGCTGCGGCCAAGCCGGCCACGGCTGCGCCGCCGGCCGCAGCAGCCAAGAAACCCTGGGGCGCAATGCTCGGCGGTCTGGCTGCGGGTCTGGGGCTGGCCTGGCTGGCCCATTCGCTGGGCCTGGGCGCAGGCTTTGGCCAGGCGCTCTTGATCGGGCTGTTCGCGCTGCTCGCCTACGCCGCTTTCAAGATGCTGATGCGTTCCCGCCAGGGCGGCTCCGCGCTCGCCTTCCAGGGCGCGGACGCAGCGCAGGCGCCCGCGCAGTACAGCCCCGGCAACGTGGGCAACGACGCATCGGCGCGCCCCTGGGAGCGCGGCGCAACGAACTTCGATTCCGGGCGCCAGCCACAGGGGATGCAGAGCGGCAGCGGCACGGTCATCGGCTCGGGCCTGTCGGGCGCGCAGAACTGGAGCATTCCCGAGGGCTTTGACATGCAAGGCTTCCTGTCCGCCGCGAAGCGCAATTTCGTCACGCTGCAGGCCGCCTGGGACGGTGCGGAAATCGACACGCTGCGCTCCATGATGACCGACAGCATGCTCGGCGAGATCCGCACGCAGCTCAAGGAGAGCACCGCGCAGCGCGGCGCACAGCCGAACCATACGGACGTGGTCATGATCGAAGCCCAGCTGCTCGGCATCGAGGACCTGGGCGACGACTACATGGCGAGCGTCGAATTCTCCGGAATGATCCGCGAAGAGCCCTCTGCCGGCCCCAGCCCCTTCCGCGAAGTCTGGAACATGACCAAGCCCAAGACCGGCAACATGGGCTGGCTCGTGGCCGGGGTGCAGGCGCTGCAGTAAGCGCCCCATGACAGGGCGGGCTTGCGCCTGAAGCACAGCGCAAGCCCGCCGGTGCAGCGCATCACCCTGCGCCGGGGTTTGAAATCGTTTTCCTCAGCATGCGCCGCACGGTTTCCCGTCCCATGCCGGCCAGACCGGGCTCCTGGCGCGCGACGCGCTGGAGTTCCCCCAGTGTCCAACTCTTTCGGCCTGCGGGGGGCGTCGAACAGGCCAGCGCGACCACCCGCGCTTCGTCGTCCGAGCTGTACCGCCGGGGCCGACCCGAGCGCTTCAGATCGAACACCGCCAAATCTATTCCGCCTTGCAGATACGCCAAGCGCGTGCGCCACACGGTGGTGCGCCCTATGCCGAGTACCGCCATGATCTGGGACTCCGGCACGCCACGGTCCAGGCAGGACAGCACGTGCGCGCGCCTGACCTCGCGCGCACGATGCTGCCCCTTGCTGCATATATCGTCCAAGACCGCGCGGTCTTCTTCGGTCAAGTGCAATTCGGTCTGACGCATGGCAACACCTTGGGGTATCAATGAATGGGCGATGCCCGGAGTTTATCCATGTTCATCTACTTGCGGGGTCGCTGCCTCCCGCAGGCCTCCGGGCGCGCAATGAACGGGCGCTGGCAATCAGCGCGCGCTGACGTTCAGAGTGACGACTCCCAGCACGATGAAGACGAAGCCCAGCAAGCGCATGGCATGGGCCGACTCATTGAAGCAGAGGATCCCGATCAGCGCGATGAGCGCTGTCCCGCTGCCGGCCCACACGGCGTAGGTAAGACCCACTTCGAGCTGTCTCACCGCGAGGGACATGAGCCAGATCGCCACACCATACGACAGGAAAACGGCGATGGATGGCAAAGGGCGGGTGAGCCCGTCCGCGAAACGCAGCGCGATCGTGCCCGCAACCTCGGCACCCACACTGGCTGCAATGAGCAACCACGAAAATCCCTGTGCGCTCATGGCACACCTCCTCAGGCTACGCGCTTGTACCGAGCGCGATCACCAGATTGGAAGCGGTACCCCAAGGGATCGGGATCTTAACTTCGAGCAGTCAGCGCGGCAATGCGAATCCATGGAAGAACGAGTGCGCGTTCGCTTCGAGGCTCTCGAGGTCGTAGCCGCCTTCCTGCACGATGAGGGTGGGCAGTCCCAGCGCACCGACGACGCTGCCAAGGCGCCCGAATCCCTGCGTCGTGACGGCCACCATCGACTGCGGGTCGTTGCGGTAAATGTCGAAGCCGAGCGCAAGCACCAGCGCATTCGGCTCGAAGCGCCGGACCGCCCGCACGGCGGCAGACAGCTGCTCGAAAAACGTCTCTTCGCTGGAGCCATGCGGCATCGGCAGATTCACGTTGTAGCCATCGCCTGCGCCTGCGCCACGCTCGTCCTCATAGCCCGCGACGACCGGATAGAAGTTCGTCGGGTCGCCATGGATCGACACATACTGCACGTCGTCGCGGTCATAAAATATTTCCTGCACGCCCTGCCCGTGGTGCATGTCGGTATCGAGAATCGTGACGCGCGCGAAACGCGCGCGCAGCATTTGCGCAGCGATCGCCGCGTTGTTCAGATAGCAGAACCCGCCCGCGCCTTGCGCGCGCGCATGGTGGCCGGGGGGACGGCACAGCGCGTAGGCCTCGCGCACGCCGGCGTTGATCGCGGCAGCCGCAGCGGCCGCGCCCTGCGCGGACCAGTACGCCGAACGCCAGGTATCCGGGCCGATCGGGCAGCTGCCGTCCATGAGATAGCACGCCGCCTTGCCCAGCACGCCCCGCATTGGATTGCCCTCGCGCACGTAGACGTTCGACATCACTTCGTCCCCCCAATCCGACGGCATCTTCTTCCATTCGGCATGGGCCTCTTCGAGGAAGCGCAGATAGTTCATGCCGTGCACGGCGGCAAGCGGCGTCCTGCCGAAATCGGCCGGCTCGCGCACCTCGAAGCCCAGCGACTTCGCGGCCTCGACGAGCCGCAGTGCCCGCTCGGGCACTTCCTGCGGCATGCGCATCTGCCCGCGCGACAGATAGGCGCGCGGATGATGTTTCAGTTGCTCGGAATGAAAAAAAGCCAGCATGTCCATGGACTCCTCTTATGGCCCGGCGTGCGGCGATACCGGTTCATCGATCAGCGGACGTCGGTGCCGAGCCACTTCCTGCTCATGTCGCCGTATGCGCCATCGCGCGCGATCTCGCCGAGCGCCGCGTCGATCGCCTCGCGCAGCCTGGGGCTGTCCTTGCGCACCGCAATGCCGATTTTCTCGGGGTACAGCAGCGCGCCAACGGGTTTCGCGTTGATCTGCTTGTCGCGGATGGTCAGGATGCCCGCGATCTTGTCGGTGACGAAGCCGTCGATGCGGCGGTTCTGGAGGTCGATCAGGATATCGGGCAAGCCCTTGTAGGTCTTGATTTGCACCTCGGGGTGGTTCTTGCGCAGCCATGCCTCATAGGTCTCACCGAGCGTGACGCCCAGCACCTTGCCGTTCAACTGGTCGATGCCTTCGACCCCGCTGCCCTTGGGCACGAACAATTGCGCGCCCGACCGATAGTACGGCTGCGTGAAATCGACGGCCCTGAGGCGCTCGTCCGTGATCGCCATGCTGCCGATGATCGCGTGGTACTTGCCGGCCAGCAGACCGCCGACGATGCCGTCCCAGGCCGTCGTCACCGGGACGGCTTGCACACCGATCTTCTTCGCGATCTGGCTGCCGATATCGACGTCGAACCCCTGCAGCTGACCCGCCGCGTCGATGAAGCTGAACGGCGGGTACTTGCCCGTCAAGGCAAACGTGAGCCGACCGGTCTGCTTCACCTTGTCGAGATCGTCGGCATGGGCGGCGGCGCTCAGCACGATGAAACAGGCAGCGGTCACGATTTTCTTCAAGCGGGTCATCTGAATTCTCCTGTCAGAGTGGGTGGGGGAGGGGTTGGTCGATCCTTGGCCGCCGCGGTCATGCGTGGCTGTCCGCAATGGCCTGAAAATCCGCGTCGGTGATGTTGCGCAGTCCGGCAGGCCCGATGTCGCTGAGCACCTCGAGCAGTTGCAGGCCCTCGGTGCCGCAGGCGAATACCGCGTGCTCGGTGACGATCCGGGTGACGCGCCGCCGCGCGGTCAGCGGCAGCGTGCATGCGCTGACGATCTTCGGACGGCCGTTCCTGTCGGTGTGCAGCATCGTGACGATGACGCGCCGCGCGCTCTGCGCCAGTTCCGCGCCGCCGCCGATGCCGGCCACGAGGCTGCCGGGCACGAGCCAGTTGGCCAAATCCCCGTGCGCAGAAACCTGCAAGGCCCCGAGAAACGTGATGTCGATCATGCCGCGCCGGATCATGCCGAACGACACCGCGCTATCGACCACCGCCCCGCCGGGCACGATCGACACGTACCCGCCCCGGCGTCGATGAGTTCGCTGTCGAGCGCATCGTCGTCGCCTGACGGTCCGACACCGAGGATGCCGTTTTCCGAATGGATCCACACCCCCGAAGCCGCGTCCACGTAGTGCGGGATCAGCGTCGGCAAGCCGATGCCGAGATTGATGATCTGTCCGCGCGACACCTCCCGGGCGGCGCGCCGCGCGATCACGTGGCGCGGATCAGCGGGGGATCGGCTGGTATTCATGGGAATCTCCGGCGACCTGGACCAAGCCCTGCACATAGATGCCGGGCGTGTGGATGCTGTCGGGCGCGAGCGGCGCGTCGCTGATCGTGCGCGTTTCGACGAAGACCTGGTCGGCGGCCATTGCCATCAGCGGTGAAAAGTTGCGCGCCGCGCCGCGATAGCGCAGATTGCCGAATCCGTCGGCCCGATCGGCGTGCAGCAATGCGTAGTCCGCCCTGATCGCCGGCTCGAAGAACAGCTGGCGGCCGGCCACCTCGATGGATTCGCGCGCCACGCCCAGTTCGTCGGGCAATTCGATATCCGTGACGACGCCGGGCAAGCCCACGCCCGCGCAACGGATGCGCTCGGCGAACAGCCCCTGAGAGAAAAATTCGACTTGCAGCGCGCCGGCAAGATGCGCCCGCCGCGCGGGTGCGCTCAGACCGAGGTGCGTGGTCAGCAGCCGGCTGACCACGCCCGCCTCGATCAGCCGTGACACGCCGTAGCCGTCCTGATTCGCGTCGTTCTTGATGATCGTCAAACGGCGTTTGCGCTGGCGCTGGAGTTCGGCGAGCAATGAGAACGGCGTGCCCGGCGAGCCGAAGCCGCCCACCATGATCGACGCGCCATCCGGAATCGCCTCGATGACTTCCGCCAACTGCCTGCGTTTGCTCATCGTGCGGCCGCCGTGCGTTGTACGGCAGTGCATGCCGCGTCGAGCAGATCGACGATTTCGTCGCACTGCGCGGGCGTCGTGATCAGCGGCGGAGCGATCAGCGTGTGGTCGCCCGTCTCGCCCATCAGCGATTTGCGCGGATAGACGATGAGCCCGCAATCGCGCGCCGCGCGGGTGATCGCGTCGCCGAAGCAGAGCGCTGGCGCAAAGGGCTCCTTGCTCGCGCGATCCGCCACGTACTCGACGGCGAGCAAGAAACCCCGGCCGCGCACGTCGCCGATGAAGCCATGGCGCGATGCCAGTTGCTGGAGTGATTGGAGCAGATACGCGCCCGTGCTCGCGGCGTTCTCGACCAGCCCTTCGCGCTCGATCACGTCGATGACGGCGAGCGCCGTCGCGCTGGCGAGCGGATTGCCCGCGTAGGTGTAGCCATGCTGGAAACCGCCTGCGGCCAGCACGGGATCGGTGACCTCCGCCCGCGTCATGATCGCGGACACCGGATAGTAGCCCGCGCCCAATCCCTTCGCGAGGCAGACGATGTCCGCTCGGACGTCCCAGTGCTCGTAGCCGAACCAGCGGCCGGTGCGGCCCATGCCCGTCATCACCTCGTCGAGGATCAGCAGGACGCCGTGCCGCGAGCAGATTTCGCGGATGCGCGAAAAATACCCGGCGTGCGGAACTTCGGCTCCGGTGCTCGCGCCGCCGATCGGCTCGGCGATGAAGGCGGCCACGTGCGCGGCCCCCGCTTCGAGAATCGCCGCCTCCAGTTCGTCGGCGCAAGCCAGCGCGTGCTCGGCCACGCTGCGGCCCGCCGGAACGCGGTACTGGGTCGGTGACGCCACTTTGGGATACAGCGGGAACATCGGCCCGAAGGGCTGCGTCAACGGCGTGTAGCTCGTCATCGACAGCGCACCCATCGTCGCGCCGTGATAGGACGGCTTGCGCGCGATGAACACCTTGCGCTGGGGCTCGCCCCTGCACACCCAGTACTGGCGCGCGATCTTCAGCGCCGACTCGACCGACTCGGAACCGCCGCTGGAAAAAAACACGCGGTCAAAGCGGCCGCCGCCGAGATCGACCAAGCGCTGCGCCAGATCGAGCGCGGGTTGATTCTCGAACTGCGTCCGGTACGCGAATGCGACCTTGTCCAACTGATCCAGCATCGCGGCGCGGACCGCCGGATGGCCGTGGCCGATCTGCGCCACGATGGCGCCCGAACAGGCGTCAACATAGCGCCTCCCGTCCACGTCCCAGGCATACACGCCCTGGGCC
This sequence comes from Verminephrobacter aporrectodeae subsp. tuberculatae At4, assembly GCF_000193225.1. Lineage (GTDB taxonomy): Bacteria > Pseudomonadota > Gammaproteobacteria > Burkholderiales > Burkholderiaceae_C > Acidovorax > Acidovorax aporrectodeae. The sequence continues at coordinate 24,100 of NZ_AFAL01000365.1, forward strand.
CGGGCGATGGTCGGCAGCTTCACTGCCGATTGATAGAACAGATAGTCAGGCACGGCAGTTCCTCGATGCGGTTTCGATGCGGGGTCCGGCCAGTGTTCTGCCCTGCGAATAGCGGCACAAAATGAAACGGATGCATTTCGCGTCAGGGCAAGGCGCAAACCGCAGCGATACCCGTAGGTATCGCGAGGATTTGCAACGCCGCCATGGCGCGAAAGGCGCAGTTTCATGTGCCGCTATTCGCAGGGCAGGACACCAGGATATCGGCCAGAAAAGCCTGGGTGCGCTCGTGCGCCGGTTGATGAAAGATCGCGGCCGGCCGGCCTTCTTCGACCACCCGACCGCCCGCGATGAACACGACGCGGTCGGCTACTTTCTCGGCAAAGCGCATCTCGTGCGTCACGACCATCATCGTCATGCCGGCGCGCGCGAGTTTCTCCATCACGGCGAGCACGCCAGCGACCATCTCGGGGTCGAGCGCGGAGGTCGGCTCGTCGAACAGCATCGCGTCCGGTCTGAGCGCCAGCGCGCGGGCGATTGCGACACGCTGCTTCTGGCCGCCCGAGAGCTTGCCCGGATAGACGTCTTGCTTGTCCAGCACGCCGACCGAATCGAGCAAGGCGCGCGCTTCGGCGCGCGCTTGGACGATGCCGTGGCCGAGCAACTGCACGGGCGCGAGCATGATGTTTTCGAGCACGGTCAAATGCGCAAACAGGTTGAAGTGCTGGAACACCATGCCGACCTTCATGCGCATCGCGTTCAGATACCGCTCCTGGGCCCGATGGCCGCGGCGGGCGTCGTTGATGAGGCTGCCCCGAATCCACACCTCGCCGCCGGTCGGCATCTCGAGCATGTTCACGCAGCGCAGCAAGGTGCTCTTGCCCGACCCGCTGGGACCGATCAGGACCAGCACCTCGCCTTGCTGCACGTCGAGCGAAATACCTTTCAACACGTCCAGCGCGCCGTAGGTCTTGCGCACGCCGCGCAGGGTGATTTGCGCGCCATCCGGATGCGCGGCGTTCATGCCCGGCCTCCTTGCAGGACCAGGCGCCGCTCCAGTTGCCGCAGGACCAGGCTCGTGGCGGTCGTGAGCACCGCATAGATCATCGCGCACGCAAAGTAGAGTTCGAACGGCTTGAACGTGGCGCTGACGAGCTGCTGGGTCCGCATGAACAGTTCGGCCAGCGTGATCGTGGAGACCAGCGACGTGTCCTTGGTCAGGATGATCAGGTTGTTGCCAAGCGGCGGCACGATCAGCCGGAGGGCCTGCGGCAGGATCACGAGCCGCATGGTTTTGGCAGCGCCAAATCCCAGCGAGCGCGACGCCTCGATTTGCCCGTGCGGAACCGCGAGAATCCCGGCGCGGATCGTCTCCGCGTTGTATGCCCCGACGTTCAGCGCGAGGCCGATCACCCCCGATGCGAACGGCGACAGTTCGACGCCGAATTGCGGCAGACCGAAGTAGATGATGAACAGCTGCACGAGCAGCGGCGTCGAGCGGATCAGCCAGACGTAGCTGCCCGCCACGGCGCGCACGGCGGCGTGGCGCGAGAGTCGCCCCAAAGCGGCCGCCAGACCGATCACGAGACCGAGGATCGTCGCCAACAGGGTGAGTTCGACCGTGGTGCCGGCGGCCTGACACAGCATCGGCAGGTATTCGGAAACGATGTGGATGTCAAGCATGGGGCTCTCTGCGTCATCGCCCATCGCCGGCCATGAAGCGGACGATGCCGGGGGTCTGCGTGAAGGGGGTGAGCAACTTTGTTCATAGCACGCCTCTATCCGGCAGAGCGCCGTGCCATGGTGGTTTTGCTCAACGTCGTTGTGGATCGGAGTCTCACTTTCCTGTTTTTGTCTGTCAACATATGATGTTTTTTCATCAAGTGATGTATGGAGCCGGGAATGCGGGCAGAAATCAGCGTGCGCGACATGGAGATCTTTCATGCGATCGCGACCACGGGGTCAACCCGGCAGGCCGGCGTGCAGCTCGGCATCACCCAGTCCGCCGCCAGCCATGCGCTCGCGCGGCTCGAGGACACCCTGGGCATCCGTCTGTTCACGCGGGAGAACCAGCGGCTGCAAATCGCCCCCGCGGGCCGCTACATGCTCGACGAGGCCGTCCAGTTACTGGATCGGCTGAAGCGGATCGAAGAAGAGATGGCGCTTTTTCAGGAAAGCGGCCTGGCGTCGCTGCGCATCGGTTGTGCGCCCGGTTTGGGCCATCGCTTCGGCCCGCGGCTCGCGCAGCAATACGTCGCCAGCCATCCGGGAACCGGCATGGCGCTGGACATCGCCGCCAGCGGGCGGCTGATTTCGGAGGTGGACGGCGGCCGCCTGGATCTCGCGCTGGTGTCGTACCAGATTCACGAGCCGGGGTTGATCATTACGCCGGTATTCGCCGCACAGATGATGGCGCTGCTGTGCCGAAGGAATCGGTTGGCCGCGCGCAAACGGCTCCACTACGGCGACCTCGCCGACCAGCGCTACATCAAGCCGATGCAGTCGGATCACCTGATCTACGCCAACACCAGCCACGACCGCCAGCTCGACTACAGCTTGCGCGTCAGCATGAGCGCGCTGGGCGAGGTGATCCGGTTGAGCAACGGCGTCAGCCTGCTGAACGCATTGACGGCTGCGGATCTGTGCGTCCATGGTGATCTGGTCGCCAGACCCTTCGACTCGGCCCAATGGTTCACCTTCTACCTCGTGCATCAGCACGCGATGAAGGACAACCGCGCGGTGGCAGACGTGCTGGCCATTGCCAAGGACTGTGTCCGGCAAACGGCAGAGGAAGCAGGGCTTGCTGGCGCGTTCGTCATTCACTGAGCGGCGCGCGCCAGGATGGTTTTCTCCGCATTCACGCGGCCATCGGCAAAAGCGCCCGCAGTCCGTGCGCATTCGCTGAATGGGCCGAATGGCTGTTCCCGCCCCGCTGCCTCGGCCTGCGCAGCCACGCCGCGCACCACGTCGCCGACGACGATCACCGCAGGGCTGCCCAGGCCCTCGCGGAGAATGGTCGCGTGCAGGGCGTGCAGGGTCGTCACGGCGTGGCGCTGCCGGGGCAGGCTGGCGTTCTCGATGATGGCCACGGGGGTGTCGGCGGGCAGGCCGCCGGCGAGCAGTTCCTGTTCGATTCCGGCCGCGCCGCTCACGCCCATGTAGATCACGAGCGTGAGCCTTGCGGCGCGCGCCGTCGCGGCCAGCTGGCGCCAGTCGATTGCGGCGTCTCCGGGCTTGGCGTGGCCGGTGACGAAGACCACGCCGTGCGCATGCGCGCGGTGCGTGAGCGGTGCGCCCAGCGCCGTGAGGCCGGCCAGGCCCGCGGTGATGCCGTTGATGACGTGCACCGCAATGCCCGCGGCGCGCAGGCTCTCGACCTCTTCCCCGCCGCGGCCAAAGATGAACGGGTCGCCGCCCTTGAGCCGCACCACGTTCTCGCCCGCGTGCACCGCCATGCGCATCAGCTTTTCGATAAAGGCCTGCGGCGTGCTCTTGCAGCCGCCGCGCTTGCCCACGTGGACGATGCGCGCCGTGGGCGCGGCCTGCGCCACGATGGCCTCGCTCACCAGGTCGTCGACGAACAGCACGGTCGCGGCGCGTATCGCCTTGAGCGCCTTGAGCGTGAGCAGCTCCGGGTCGCCCGGGCCCGCGCCGACCAGGGTGCAGCTGCCGCACGCGGGGGCCAAGGGGGTCGGCGGGGGGTCTGAGGGAATGGGGGACGGCTCATGGCAGGGTCTCCACAACGGTTCGGTCGGCAAGTTGCAGGATATGTTCCACTTGGCGCCCGATGGCCGGCGGAACCGGCAGTTCCCCCGCGAGGACGCGGCGCGTGTAGGTGGCGGTGCTGGCCACGTCCAGCGCCGTGGGCAGGCCGGGGACTTCGTTCGTGGTGCCGGGCTGCTGCGCTTGCAGCACGCCGTGCACGCCGTGCACGAAGCCGTCGCTGCGCGCGCTGCGGCGCGGGTCTGCCACCACCTCGCCTTCGAGCCCGCGCGACAGCAGGGCGGTCATTCCCAGCAGGCAGAAGGTGGCTTGCAGCATCCCGAAGTATTCGGGGTGCGTGTAGCTGCTCACGACCACGGCGGGCCCCGCGCAGGGGTTCATGAGCTTCACGGTGCTGTGCCCCGGGTTGCGCAGGCCCACCACCTCGCGCACCGCCAACAGCCGTGCCAGGCCGCCGTGCAGCTGCCGGGTGTGGATATGGCATACCGCCCCGGCGGCTATGCGTTCCGGCGCATCGAGTGCCGGTATGCCCAGCGCGTCGAGCACGTCGCAGGCCAGAACCCGGCGCGCCTCGGTGCGCATGCCGTGCAGCAGCACGGGCAGGCCCGCGCGCGCGAGCAGCAGCGCGAGCAGCGGGGTGAGCACGGGCAGCCTGCGCGCGCCGTTGTAGCTTGGCAGCACGACGAGCGGGCGCTCGCTCGCGGGAAACCGGGTCAGGCGCTGGTGCGTGGCGTCGAGAAAGCCGCACATCTCTTCGGCCGTCTCGCCCTTGATGCGCATGGCCAGGCAGAA